>JBBDNB010000008.1:67347-161617 GCA_040877935.1 Chitinophagales bacterium | reverse complement strand
ATTTTTAAAAGAGCCAGATCGGTATTGGGATCGCTGCCAATTAATTCCGCTTTATAGCTTTTGTTGTTGTTCAGGCTTATTTCAATTTCGTCAGCTTCTTTTATTACGTGATTGTTGGTGACAATATAGCCGTCACTGGAAATAATAACCCCACTTCCAGAAGCTCTGCGCGGCTGGTTTTGCGGGTTCCCGAATCGGTAACCGAACAGTTGTTCAAGGGGGTGTGGTTGATGATTAGCGGGTGATTGTACGGATAGTGTTTTTACGTGTACTACGCCCGGTGTAGCCAATTTTGCAGCATGGGTAAAATCTGTTAGTCCCTCCTGTGTGGTAGGGCCGGGAACATAGTTGGTGAATTTTATTGGCTGTGCAATTTCAGCAGGGCTTTCGGTAAGTTGGGGCAATTGCTCCATTATATATGCTTTGCCAAAATAGAGTGTTGCTAATGCAGTTAATACTGAAACTGTAATGGTCAGGCTTAGTTGTTTTATATTCCTCATGGTGTATTGATTTTTGATTTAAATAATTACTTTCTTTGTGTAATTGTTCTTGTGAAACTGGTTTTTCAAACGCAAATTTTTTTCAATTGTGTTTTTTAAAAAAGTCATTTAACAATTTTTAATCCTTTTTATAACACGCTTTAACGCTTTCATTTTAAAACACATATTATGCAGTTTTTTAAATATCACGGCACTGGCAATGATTTTATTTTAATGGATAACAGGTCAGGGGACAAAAGTGTTTCACGCAAGGAAATTGCCGATATGTGTCACCGCAGGTTTGGCATTGGAGCTGATGGACTGATGCTTTTGCAAAATAAGGACGGCTTTGATTTTGAAATGATCTATTACAATTCAGATGGAGGAGAAAGCAGCATGTGTGGCAATGGTGGCAGGTGTATTGTGCAGTTTGCTGCAGATTTGGGTATAATAGATAAAGCCGCACATTTCCTGGCCATTGACGGTGCGCATAAGGCGCATATTAATGCTGAGGGAGTAGCGCTTGAAATGATTCCTGTGAAGCAATATGAAAAACAGGACAATGCCTGGGTTTTAAATACAGGATCGCCCCATTGTGTGGTTTATCAAAAACAATTGAAAGATGCGGATATAGCTGGTCAGGGTAGGAAAATCAGGAACAGTGCCCCCTACAAAAAAGAGGGCATCAATGTCAATTTTATAGAAGCATTTACCAAAAATGAATTGTATGTGCGCACTTATGAAAGAGGGGTGGAGGATGAGACCTATTCTTGTGGAACAGGAGTTGTAGCTGCTTCATTGGCCGATTTCCTGGAGGATAAAACTTCTGATAAATGGCGCATACTGCACACCCTGGGTGGAAAGTTAAGGGTGGCGTTTGATTTTGAAGACAATGCTTTTAGCAATATTGTACTCTCGGGCTCTGCTGAATATGTTTTTAAAGGGGAGTGGAAAAGTAAGTAGCCCAATCATTTTTTCCTTGGTGTGCCAAACACATTGTCCCAAACGGATGTCGTAAAGCCAAATGCCCGGGAAGGATCTTTGAAATGATGACTCAGGTGATGCTTCTTAAGGAATTGAAATACCGGGTTTTTCAAGTTTAAATGATGCACTGCATAATGATTGAAATCATAAAACAGGTAGCTGGCAACAAGTCCACTGAAAAATGCATCAATCAACTCCGGGCCGATTAGCCAAAGAAACAGGAAATAAAAACCAAATCCACCTGGAATGGTTACCCATAATGGAAGAAACAATTTGGAAGTATCATTTGGATAATCGTGGTGGATGCCGTGCAAACTGTACATCATTTTTTTGCCAAATTCCGAATCGGTTTTAAAATGCAGCAGATAGCGGTGGATAAAATACTCCAGTGCTGTCCAGAAAACCATTGCAGAGAACCAAAGCAGAGCAATTTGCCACAATGGAGTGGCCGTAATAAAAATGGCGCGATACAGGAAAAACAGAATTACAGGAATAAATATTACGAAGGGTAAATAGGGCGGTGTACGGGTCATGCTTTCCATAAAAGCATTGTCAAATGCAGGGGGAGCCTGTTTTTGGGTAGATGTGAATAGTTTGTTTTTCATACTGATAATTTAAGAAAAATCAACTGTAAGTTCAGACATGAAGATAAACAAATCGCATTGTTTGTAAATTTTAATTGGGAAGCACAGAGTTATTTTGAGGTTTAATAACAAGAATAAAATTTTGAATTGCTTATATTTCATTCTTAATTGTGATTTGAGATTTATGAGAAACGGATACTTCTTTTTCCTGTTAATGGGAATATTTATGAGCCTGCAACTTACTGCACAGGATAAAAATCAAATGGCGTACATGAAGATTTTTGAGGCGGAAAGATTTTTCGATTTAGGAAACTATGCACAGGCACTTGAAAAATTAAATGATGCTGAGACCATATTGGACACCACCAATTTGCAGATAGAATACTGGCGCAGCAAAACTTATATGGAAATTGAAGATTTTGAAAATGCATTGGAATCGGTGAGCTATTATTTGAAAAATGAGCCTGCAACTGTATCTGTTGAATATCAGGATATGCAAAAAATAAAGGAGCTGGCTTTGCAGGGACTCAGGAATATTGCTGTACAAGACAGTTTAAAGGAGCTGGAAAATGAAAGAGCTGAGGAGGATGCATTTTGGTTGGAAATCCGCAGAAAAAATACCATAGAAGATTACGAACGTTACCTGGAAAAATACCCCAAGGGGCATTTTGCAAAACTGGCTCAAAACAAAATCAAAAACATAAAAGTCATTACCCTGCCGGGCAGCAAGTTGGTAGATGCCGTAAAACTTGGAGATTACAATGCCATTACAAAACTGGTTTTGAAAGACAGTGTGGATGTCAATCACCAGGTGCTGCGGAAAAAAACGGTAGAAAAAAGGCAGGGTGACATTTATAAGATTTATCACGAATCGCCTTTGTATATGGCCATTTATAAAATGGACTTTCGCAGTATCCGCTTTTTACTGGAACAGGGTGCTGATCCCAATGGAATAGCCTATACGGAAATTAATACCGGGACTAAAGAAGAGTACAAACGTTCTTACCTGAGCAGCCTCATGCGCTTGACTTCTAAAGATGGATTGCACAAAGACAAAGAAGACCAGACTGTTGAGCTGCTTCGTTTATTGAAAGATTACAGCATAGATCCCAATTATGTGAATGGAGAACCATTAGCCACGGCTGTTTTTTATCGGGTAAAAGGATACAGGCGCAGCAAAGTTATTCGGGAATTGTTAAGAATGGGTGCAGACCCCAAAGCTGAAGGCTATCGGCACAAAGGCACTTATTATTCTGCAATGGACATTGCCAAGATCAGAGATGATGACTATTTGATAGATATGCTGAAAGACAAGCGTTATAAGCAAATTCGTAAAAAATTGAAATAATACGACTATGAAAAAAACTGCCCTTATATTTTCTGTGCTTTTTGTTTTTGCGGCATCATCTGTGTTTGCCCAAAAAGTATTTAAAGTAAAATATGAATCACAGGCCGATCTGAAAGTTTTCGTGGTTGATTATGAATCGCAATGTGATCTAAAGGTCTATCATGTAGATTATGAATCACAGGCCGATGAAGATGGGCTTTGGTTTGCAGTAAAATACGAATCTCAAGCCGATTACAAGCTCTTTTTCGTGGATTACGAATCACAGGCAGATCTGAAAATCTATTATGTGGATTATGAATCGCAGGCCGGTTGGCGCGATAAGTCCAAGGCGCATTTGCTGAAGTTTTGAGGGAAGAAACCAAGAGCTGCACCCTTTGTTTTTTTTTATTTCGTCCTTTTCAGGGCTTGCTTGTTAGCTCCGAAAGGACTGGATTTTGAGAAAGCCGGTGGGAGTGGGCGGATAAGAAGTGCTTTGCTTATTCTTGATCGAGCGGGGTAGCTAAGAGCAATTTTAGAGTCTTTCTTCAAACTTTGGGTTAAATTTTAGGCATCATGATATTTTTCTTCTCTTTTATATTCATCGTTTAAAGTCAAAAAATGGATAGCAAGAATAAATTTTACTCTAAGGTCTTCTATACCCAACTCTTTGTAATTATAAGTTATACTTGCCACAAGAGAAGGAGGTGGGCTTCCTGCTGCCTCAACAGATTCTAGATAGGCCTTCGCAAATTCATTTTGCTTTCCTGCCTGTTTTAAAAATTCGAAGAATTTTCCGTCCCATCTGTAATAAACTGACTTTAAAGTGTCATCAGTATCTTCATGATTCCAACTTTTTCCAATTGCCCAAATTTGATAGAAGGTTGAGTCATTTAATTGATCATAAAGTGCTAATTGATCTTCAATTGGTATATGTAGATAAAGTGAACCTGAGTCTGCTGATGTTTTAACCTTATCAAAAAAATCATAGTAACAATCAGTTAAATATTCAATTTTATTATTGCAAATTGAATTATTAAAAAAGTCAAAGAGAACTTCTAAATCTTCTATCTCAGATTCAGTAAATACAGAATTGATTTCTTTTATATGTGTTAGTTTGTTAGCTTTTTTACTGCATCCAATGAACATAGTAAATGAAAGAAATAAAAGTAGGTATCTCATTTGTATAATTGTGGCTAAGTTGTTTATAGTAATGCATTTTGTATGCATAGACCGCTAGTATAGCTGTATATGTATGTATACATAAATGCTTTATTGGTGAAAATAAGCCTTTTTACAAACCATCAAAAGCACTTTTAATATTATCAATGCTCTAAATTCCCTTTTTCTTCATATCCTCCCGTATATCAATAATAATATCATCACTCAGCGGCTTGTTGTCAAACCAAAGCTTTTTTGTTTTATCATAAACCTCCCGAGGTAGGGCAGGGGCATCATAGTGCCCTGCAAGGTTTTTCTGCCTGAATGCTTCATACAAGCTTACCGCACAAGCCACGGAAATATTCAGGCTTTGTATCATGCCCATTTGCGGGATTACAAAATTACCGTTTGCATATTTGCAGATGGCGTCCGACAAACCCACCTGTTCATTTCCAAACAACAGTGCAGTACTTTCAGTCAAATCAAAATCATAAAGCGATTGGGCTTTGCTTTCAAGATGGCTGCTCAAAATATTCTTGTATTTTCCACAAACCTCTTGCATACATTTATCAATATCATCAAAATAGTGTATCTTAATCCACTTATAGGCACTTGCAGAACTTTTGCGTCCCACATATTTGCGAACAGGTTTTTCAGTAATGAGAATATAGACCTCATAGATTCCAACAGCATCGCAGGAGCGCAATACAGCTGAATAATTATGCGGATCGAAAATGTTTTCAAGTACAACAGTCAAGTCATACTGTCGTTTGTCCAATACTGCCTTTATCTTTTTTTTACGCTCAGGCGACATATTTTCATGTTTCAATGAACAAAGTTATTTATTAATTGCTATAATTGTCATAAGCTAAAATCCAGAACAATGTTTAAGAAAATTTTTATTGCATTTATATTGCTACTTGTATTATTATTTGGTGCTATTATAGCTGTTCCCTATCTATTTAAAGACAAACTGATTGCCATTGCTAAAACAGAAATGAACAATTATCTGAATGCCGATGCCGATTTTAAAGATGTGGACATCAGTATTTTGCGCAGTTTTCCAAATTTGTCTTTTTCACTGATAAAACTCACTGTTGTCAACCACGAGCCATTTAAAGGAGATACGCTGGCGCAAATCGATGAGCTCGCATTTACTTTAGACATTATGCCCATTCTGAAGTCCAACCTGGTGGCCATCAATAGTGTGTCTGTTGTAAATCCCGATTTCAGGGTGAAAGTTTTGGAAGATGGAACTGCCAGTTATGATATTGTGAAAGAAACAGATGCTCCTGAAAAAGAAGTAGCTCCTGAGACTGAGACAGCTTCTGATATAAGGATTTCACTTAAAAAATACAGCATTGAAAATGCACAAATCACTTATGATGATGTGCAAGGGAAGATGCTGCTTGTTATCCGCAATTTAAACCATTCGGGCGAGGGGGATTTCACACTTGAACAATTCAATCTTATTACTGAAACAAGAATCGATGAGCTGAGTTTTAAATCCGATGGAGTTGATTATCTTAAAAAAGGCCGCTTAGAAATGGATTTGACCACGTTTATTGATCTGGCCCAGAGCAGTTATGAGATCAAAGATAACCGGCTGAAACTGAATGAACTGGAACTGAAGCTCAGCGGACTTGTAAAAGAATTGCCAGAGGATGCCTACGATCTTGATCTGAAATTCAATACCCCAACTACAGACTTTAAATCTTTGCTTTCCCTGATACCCGCTATTTACATGACCGATTTTCAGGACCTGAAAGCCGATGGAAATTTCAGTTTGAAAGGTGATCTTAAGGGGGAATACAAGGATGAGAGCTACCCTGCCTTTAATCTGGGGCTAAAAGTTGACAACGGCACATTCCAATATCCCGATCTGCCCGCAGCCGTGCGGCAGGTATTTATTGATCTTGCTGTAAATAGTCCCGGAGGTGATCTCAACAATATGGTGATTGACCTCAAACAATTGAAAATGAAACTGGGCGAAGAACCCATTGACATAAAAGCCTTGGTGCGACAACCTATGCTCGACCCACTGTTTGACCTTACACTGCTCGCCCAGGTAAATCTTGCCAATGTGAAAAATTACTATCCATTGGAAGAGGAGCTTACAGGAAACCTGGATATGAATCTAACAGCGAAAGGAAAAGTATCTACACTGGAAACCGAACGTTATGAAGAATTTGATGCTACTGGAACTGTGCGTATTCGCAATATGACTTATGAAACAACGGATTTGCCCCTGCCGGTTAATATTCAGGATTTCAACCTTGCATTCAATCCCAATAAAGTGGATTTGAAAAATCTGGCCTTAAATATTGGAAAAAGCGATTTGAAAGCAGCAGGAAGCCTGGAAAATTTCTTTGCATACAGCCTCGGAACCGGAAAATTAAAAGGACAGCTCGATCTGGCATCCGATTTTCTTGATTTGAATGAATTGATGGGTGTAAGTGAGGAAGAAACACCTGCTTCAGAAGAAGGCAGTGCAGGTGAAGCAGCTGCCAGTGAATCAACAGAAAAATTTGAATTGCCGGATGATATTGAATTTGCTATTAAGGCTACTGTGGCCAAAATAACTATGGATGATGCCGAACTGCGCAATGCACGCGCAAGCCTGGCGCTTTCAGAACGCAGATTGGATATTCAGACACTTACAGCCGATGTGCTGGGAGGGAAAGTGGCTATAGCTGGTTTTTTCCTTACACCTGAAGGCAAAAGGCCTTATCTGGATTTCAACTACAATATCAGCAACCTGAATGTAAAAGAAGCCTATAACACATTCAATACGGTGCAATCATTGGCGCCAATAGGCAAGCATATTGACGGCTTTTTCTCCTCTGATTTTCACTTAATGACAGAATTGGACGATCAGTTGAACCTGGTAGAATCTAGTGTAAACGGAGAAGGAAAAGTGGATTTGCGCAATGCTACACTCAGCGGATTTAAAGGCATAGATAAAATTGCCGACAAACTGAAAATGAAGGATTTAAAAGAACTGAAGATCAACCGCATTATGACCGTGCTTGAAGTTGTTGATGGACGGGTGTATGTTGAACCTTTTGATTTTGCGGTGAAAGATGTGAAAATGGATGTCAGTGGTTCCCACGGCCTTGACCAAACACTGGATTACAATATGCTGGTAAATGTTCCTTCTAATTATTTGAGTGGCGCCAGGGATTATGTCGGCTCACTTGTTGACCAGGCGAAAATTCCCGGTGTCAGTTCAAGTGCACTGCCTTCTACTTTAGCTTTTAATATAGGAATGGGCGGCACTATGGATGATCCTAAAATCAGTATCAAGCTCGCAGGGAAAGAGACAGAATCTTCTCTGAAAGACAAGGCCAGGGAAGAATTTCAGAAAAAGAAAGAGGAACTTGAGCGAAAAGCAAGGGAAGAGGCGGAAAGGTTAAAACGGGAAGCTGAAGAAAAAGCCCGGAAAGAAGCCGAAAAGCTAAAACAGGATGCTCAAAAAGCTAAAAAGGAAGCCGAGGAAAAAGCCCGAAAAGAAGCTGAAAGATTAAAGAAGGAAGCGGAAGAAAAGGCGCGAGAGGAAGCTGAAAAAACCAAGGAAAAAGCCAAAGACAAGGCAAAGGATTTGTTTGGGCCGAAGTAGATATTTCACAATAGTTGGTTCAATTGATTTGCTTTTTGATCTGAATACAAAATTTAATTTATGAGCATATGGTTGAATGCTGCTACAGTTGAACAAATCAATAAAGGCAGCAAAAACACTATGACCGAACATCTCGGCATAGAAATCACTGAAATAGGTGCTGATTTTATTACGGCTAAAATGCCGGTAGATCACCGAACCGTTCAACCAATGCGCCTATTGCATGGCGGAGCTTCAGTGGTCTTGGCAGAAACACTGGGAAGTATAGCCGGCAGCTTGTGTGTGGATATGAAAGAAAAAGCAGTAGTTGGACTGGAGATCAATGCCAATCATTTGCGCGGAGCAAGAGAAGGAGAGGTGGTTTTTGGCAAGGTAAAGCCTCGCCACTTGGGCAGAACTACACAGGTTTGGGACATTGAAATTAAAAATGAAAAAGAAAAACTTGTGTGTGTCAGTCGCTTGACGCTGGCAGTAATTGAAAACAAAAAAGCGGATTAAAATATTCTTTTGATCAATTTCAGTTGATGCGAATATTTTTTTCTGTCAGCATCATAAATGCCATAAGCATCAATTTTATCCATCCGCACTTTTCCATGAGCATGGATTATCCTGGAGTTGTCGATAATAATGCCCACATGCGTAATCTTATTATCGCTATTGCCGAAAAATGCCAGGTCACCTGTTTTTGCAGCCAATATAAAGTCCACATTTTCCCCACTTTGAATTTGCTGATAGGCATCCCTTTTGATTTTTTTACCCAGCATTTTGCAAACCATTTGCGTAAAACCTGAACAATCAATTCCAAATGGACTTTTCCCGCCCCATAAATAAGGTGCATTAAGATATTTGCGGGCACATTTTTCAATGATTTTGGCATTTATTTGAGTAGATGCCGGTAAAATGTTTTTGCCGTTGAAAAGGTACTTTTCTTTGAGTAATTTAAAATGCAGTCCGTCAAAAAAAGGCAGGCTTGCACCTAGGCACAAAGGCAGGTAGTGTTCATTTCCTATTGCTGTGCTGCAGAGTTCAAAACAGTAACTCAAGCTGCTATCTTTGAATTTTTTATGTTGATTGGCATTGAGCGGTAGAAACTGTTTGGCATCTATCCATCCTTCATATTTGTCCCAATCCAACTGAATTTTTACCCAATTGTTTTCTTTCAGTAAAACTTTAAAAGTTTCCCCAAACAATAGCTGATTGACCATTTCTGCTTTGTCAGAGGCTTCTGCTCTTATCGGTACTATAGAAAGATGACATAAACCATAATCCATTTCAGGGAATTTAAAATCTGCCTGAATAAAACAATTTTATAGCTGTAAAACTGTTTCCCTCCATGATGGCAGAAAGCTGATTCAATTTCAATCGCTGTTTATAAAAAGATAAAAATAGCCTTTAGTAGCGTAAAAGCGATAATGGGTTTTCATCAGGAATAATTTATTGTCTATTTTTACACACATTCTTGCATTTTGAATCTTATGCTTATTTCCCGCTTAACGATATTTACAGTCTTATTGCTTTGTGTATCAGCACTTTATGCGCAGGTGAAAATAAACGAGGTGATGCTCAATCCACCCAACGATCCGAACGATCCGTTGTATCAGACATTATCAAACTGTGCTGATGACACTGATGGCAGTGAATGGATAGAGGTTTTCAATGAAAGCCAATGCGATACTATAGACCTGAGCTGTTTTATTCTTGCTGGTCAATATACAGCAGATAATGGTGGTGCATTTGCCTTTCCTATAGGGACTAAGTTGGCGCCCTTGGATTTTGTGGTGATAGGCGGACCCAATGTGAATGAAGCAGATTTTGTCGTTCCTTACTTTTGCAATTTAAATACTTTTTGTTCGCCCGACACCTGGGATCTTCCCAATGATGCAGGATGGATAGCACTTTACGATGACGCTCTTGAAGTCGTGGATGCCGTATTTTGGACAGCATCTTCCGGTCAGGCCAATACACTCGGCACCAACCAGATATTTGGCTACAGCCCCTGTGTGCCAGATCAGTGCTTAGGAACAAGCAATTTAGAAGCTGCCGCAGACATGACCCCGGGCAATGAAATTTTGTATGCCGGAGAGGCTCCTTCAAATGGTCAAAGTATATACCGCACCACTGATGGCTCGGGTAATTGGCAAACAAATGGCACACCAAGTATAGGAGCTTGCAATGGAACCTGTTTGCCCCCTTCTGATCTTGCAGTGATAATTGATATAGCACAAGATGCTACTTGTGAAAGAAACAATGGTAGTATTGCAGTAAGTGCGTCTGGTGGTACGCCCGGTTATGAATTTGAATGGAGCAACGAAACTTTTTCAGATACATTAAATGACCTTGAATCGGGAACTTATACGGTTACGCTCAGTGATGCAGATGGTTGTGTTGTTATAAAATCAGTAGAAATTGATAATATTGGTGAAGCATTGGAAGCCGAAATTATTCCGGCTGATACCTCTATTTTAAAGGGAGATTCTGTTCGACTGAGAATAATATCTAACAATACTATTTTCAGTGCACGCTGGGATCCTTTTATATACCTGAGTTGTGGTCTGTGTACAGAACCTTATGCTGTTCCAGATGAATCTACAACCTATGCAGTAGAGCTGGAGGATGCAAATGGTTGTACGGCAACTGCAAGCAGCAGCATTAAAGTAATCCCTGATGAAAACTCCGTGTTTATTCCTACTGCATTCACACCCAATGGCGACAATTTGAATGATATATTATATGTTCGAAGTCCCCGCCTGAGTAGCCTTGTGTTTGAGGTTTTTGACCGCTGGGGAAAAATGGTATTCAGAACCACTGATGTAGAACAAGGATGGGCAGGCACATATCCCAATGGCAAAGCTGTCAATGAAGGGGTGTATATGTATGTGGTTGAGGCAGAATTTGACAATGGAAAAAGCAAAGTTTTTAAAGGAAATGTAACCTTGCTGAGATGAGAAATTACAAGTGTAGAGTACTTCTGTTTTTATTGTTGCTGGCAATTTTTTCAAATGAAATAAGAGCCCAGGATCCGCATTTTTCACAGTACAATGCAGCACCTTATTTGCTCAATCCTTCACTCACTGGATTTTTCAATGCAGATTATAAAGTATCGGGACAGTACAGGAGTCAGTGGGGTAGTTTTACCAATGGTTTCAGGACTATGGGCGCTGCTGCTGAATTGAATATGTTGCGTGGAAAACTGAAAGACGATAATTTTGGAATAGGGCTTTCTTTTGTAAATGACAGGGCTGGTGATGCGCCATTGATTTCAAATAATTTTGCTTTTTCCATAGCTTATAGAAAAGCACTGGGTTCAAAAATCAAACACAGAATAGGTATTGGGTTTCAGGGAGCATTGCTCAATAAAAGGCTGGATGCATCGCAGTTTTTGTACGACAGTCAGTACGATGGGGTAGAAGTAAACCCCGATATTCCTTCCGGTGAATCGGTGGGAGACGGAAGTGGCATCAATGCTGATCTTTCTACCGGTGTCATGTGGCAGATCATTCCGAGTAAGGAGTTCAATATCTATTTTGGAGGGGCCTATTTTCATATTCTTCAGCCAAAAATTGATTTGCTCAATAATGTAGGTTATCAATATTACAGTAGATTTAATGTTCATACCGGAGCTGAAATCTATGTTAATAAACTCTTAAACCTATTGCCGAGCATTGCCTATTATCAGCAGCGGTTTGGCAATCAGGTCAATTTTGGAAGTTACTTACAATTTATTCTTGAAGATTATTACCAACAACCAACTGCATTATCAATTGGTGCATGGTCAAGAATGGGCGTGCCAACTGCTGATGCAGTTATAGTTGGTGCAAGAATTGATTTCAGGGGATTCAATATTGGCGCATCTTATGATGTGAATATATCATCCCTGAAAACAGCTTCAAAATCAAGGGGCGCATTTGAATTGTCAATTGCCTATTTCGGAAATTTTACCACAGCCGGAAAAAGAAAATTAAGTATTCCCTGCCCGCAGCTCTAGTATTTGTGAATTTGTCAATTTGTTGATTTGCATAATTTTTAAGCCTACTACTTTACCTTTGCTTTCCTTATACAACAATCGGAGATATCTTTGTATATTTAGCACAAATTTGAGTCAAATCATTTCCTAAATACTTGAATTTTTTTGAAATTTGAAGTTTGAAATTGTTCATAAAAGCTAAATTACCATTAAGCATGAAAAGGATTTTTATTCCGTTTGTCGCAATTCTATTAAGTCTATTTTTTACTCCTCAACTTTTTGCCCAGCAAGGGCAAATGAGCGAAGCAGCCAAAAAGAAAATTAAAGAATCAAACAATTATCTACAACAATTGGCACAAAACCCTAATGTAGGTGCCAGAAGTGGTGGACCAAGAGCAGATGAGCAAGATTGTATCAATGCAATTCCCGTTTGTCAGAACAGCTATTCACAAAGCACTTCCTACTCAGGGATTGGAAATGTAAACGACTTAAGTCCCAATGGAACTTGTTTATCTACAGGGGAAACCAATTCAGTTTGGTATGTTTTTACTGCACAAACCTCAGGTAGTTTTACTTTTATGATCAATACAAGCTTTGATTATGATTTTGCTCTGTGGAATATCACTAATTCAGGATGCAGTAATTTGGGGTCAATTGATCCTATTCGTTGTAATTATTCTGCAAGCAATGGTAATACGGGATTGATAACCCCTGTAACTCCTAGTGGAACTGGACCCTTGAGCTTTCCTGCATGGGCACCGCGTACAATGCCAGGTATAACAATACAGGCTGGAGAAACTTATGCGCTTTTGATAAATAACTACACAGGAGATAATACAGGCTATACAATTACTTTTGATGGTGATGCATCTATTGTTGACAACACATCACCTACTATCGCTGGCATTGCCAATGACTGTAACTATGGTACTGTAACAGTTACAATGGACGAGCCCGTAAATTGTAATGCCCTGGCAAATGCTACTGCTACTATTACTGGGTCTGTGGGTGTTACTGTAACAGGAATCAATGGTGTAGGATGTGCCAATGGAAGTTTTACTCGTGAAATAGAGGTAAGTTACACACAATCCACACCCACTGATGGACAGTTTACACTAACCCTTGAAGATGTTGAAGACAATTGTGGCAATATTATGGCATCCGATAATATTGATTTCAATATCCTGACTTTACCTATTCCTGTCGCAGATCCACCTTTGGTATGCTTGGGTAGCGGAGCATCAGTTGACTTAAGTGTTGATATAGGACCGGGTGTAACTGCTACATGGAGCAATGGGCAACAAGGTGCACAAACTACTGTTACACCCAATACTACAACAACTTACTCAGTTACTACATCAAATGGAACCTGTGATAGAACAACGAATATTACTGTGCCTGTAATTCCTCAACCAGTTTTGGACATATTCCCTGCCAACCCTTTTATGTGTGGTCAGGCTCCGGTTACGCTTACTGCCAATTTATCTGTAATTGGTGCTGATTATTTGTGGAGTACAGGAGATAGTACACAATCAATAACGGTGACCCCAAGTACAACTACAGACTATTGGGTAAGAGCAACTATTGGTGGTTGTGATGTGACCGACACCGTAACTGTTGTATCGGGTGGCCCTTCACCGGAACCGGTTTGTATCAATATCTATGTCACACCAACAGGAAATGGAGTGGGTACAAAAGCTGATCCTACTGATATTAGAACAGCACTTGGTATGGCGCAATGCAACAACAGTGTGATAAAAATGGCTACCGGTTTTTATGTAATTGACAGCACTATTGATAACCTTACAAGCTACACCACTGTTGAAGGTGGTTTTGAAGTAGCCAATAACTGGAGTAAAACGAGCTTGGCTGGTGCTACTACAATTTTCAGGTCTGCCAATAACCCCGATGGCCCTCCACAAGCACCACGCCTGGCAGCTTTTTATGTAAATGGGCAATCTTTTTTCAGACTTCAGGATTTAACAATAGAAGTAGATGCCGCGCCTGCTGCTTCAGGTCCGGGAATATCTACTTATGGATTGCATTTTTCTAACTGTACCAATTATGATATTGTAAGATGTCAAATAATTGCTGGTGATGCATCTGCTGGCGCTCAAGGAGATCCCGGAACAATTGGAGCTAATGGAGCTGCCGGTGGTAATGCCAGCGGAAGAAATGGAGGGATAGGTGCTTGTGGTGTTTCTGGATGTGGTGGAAATGGTGGTCAAGGCGGATCTGGCGGAACTTTTTCTGGTAGCGATGGAAATCCTGGATCACCTGGTGATGCAGGGGTAGGTGGAACTGCTGCTGCCGGAGGACAAGGAGGTGAGGGAGGAAATACATGCCAAAACTTTTTAAGTATTGGTGCTACAACTTCTAGTCCCGGTGCTGATGGTGCTAACGGTGCTGATGGTGCTGATGGTCCTAATGGTTCACCCGGAGGTTTTGCCGGAGGTTTCTTTGAACCTGGAGCACCCGGACAACCCGGTGATGATGGCGATCATGGCCTTTCCGGTGGTGGTGGCGGAGGAGCCGGTGGTGCCGCCTTAGGAGCTGATGGCGGTGGCGGAGGTGGCGGAGGTGCCGGTGGTGAAGGCGGCACCGGTGGTAGCGGTGGCTACGGAGGCGGTGCCTCTTTCGGTGTGTTCTTGTTCAACAATGGCCCAAATACAAACTTTTTACAAACTGTAGTTCAAAGTGGAAATGAAGGTGCCGGTGGCCCTGGTGGCCCTGGTGGAACTGGAGGATCTGGTGGTGTAGGTGGACTTGGAGAAGAATATCCAAATACTACTCTTGCTTGTAGAAACACGCCTAATGGTGATGGTGGAGATGGTGGTGACGGTGGAGATGGTGGCCAGGGTGGTGAAGGCCAACCCGGAATTTCCGGCAACCTCTATGTCTTCTCAGGTGATTTTCCTGTAACAGCTGATTCCACATTTGATTTACAGGCACAGGCCACTATTAATGTACAGGATATTAGTTGTGCCAATACAGATATTACTTTTTCCGGTCCTGCTGCCGCAAGCTGGGATTTTGGTATAGGAGCTACCAATACTACTGCTTCTAATGCAATTGAAATCAATCAATATGATACAATCGGTAGAAAAAATATTACTTACGATTCTGACTATTATGCAGGATTTACCAATATTGCGGTAACTGCTGCGGATGTAATGCCGGATATTTCAACTTCTGCACAATTCTTTAATGGAAATTATCGCGTATGTGCCGGTGATTCGGTTGATTTCTTTAGCTCAAAATCAGGTATAGATTATATCTGGACGCTGGGCGGAGGTGCTACGCCAAATGTACGTCAGGGGGATAGTTTGATGACGCTTAGAGATGTAGTTTTTGAAACACCAGACACGTTTTGGATTACCCTTCAGGTAGAGTCTGATTGTTGTGGACTTTCCGATCGCGATTCTTTATTGCTTGTAGTGGATTCTTTGCCAGGTGCATTTATTCAGCCTGATACATTGACAACACTATGTCAGGGACAAAGTGTTACGCTTACAGCTGGAGGAGGCACAACTTATGAATGGAATACAGGTCAGGTTACCCAGAGTATAAGCGTTACTCCTCCCGTAGGAATGAATCCATATGTTGTGGAAGTCACTTCTGATTTGGGTTGTAAAAATTATTCAGATACTACTTTTGTAGAAGTTAATCCTGGACCTGCAATTGAAATTGTAGGTGACAATACCGTTTGTCCAGGTGATTCCACAGTGTTGAGTGTAAGTGGTTTCCCAGGGTCTAATATTACCTGGTGGAATGAAAATGGCGATACAATAGTATCTAATACAATCACCGTAACAACAGATTCATTAATCGAATATTTTGCACAAGCTGAAAATCTCAGTTGCTACAGCAATATAGATTCCATTACTGTATTTGCTGATGAGCTTCCTGAAGCTGTTATTGTTGGTGACAGTATTGGATGTTTGGGCGATTCAATTACAGTAATGGCTACTGGTTCTAAAGATTATGTGTGGAACAATGGAGATTCAAGTGCTGTACAAACGTTCTTTGTCACAGGTGATACTACAGTAAGTGTTATTCCCATTTCTGCTACTGGTTGTGTAGGTGATGAAGTTTTCTTTGATATCAATGCTGTTCAATTTAGGGAAGTGGAAGTGAGCCTTTCAGCAGATCCAAATCCAGTTTGCCCTGATGATGAAGTTACATTTACAGCGGATCCAACATTTGGTGGAACTGCACCAGAATACGCATGGGTAATCAATGGAGATACAGTTGAGGTGAATTCAGATTCTGTTTATACTTATTCCGGTTCAGAGGAAGGTGACCTTGTTCATGTTGTTTTATTTTCAAATGAGGCTTGTATTACAGGGAATCCTGCTGCTTCAAATGAAATTGAAATTGAGCATTTCGAACTTCCTGAAGTAGCCCTGCAGGAATTGGATTCAAGTTATATAATTTATGATGATCCTGTTCCATTGGTCGGAGCACCTGAGGGCGGTGAGTACGCAGGAGATGGTGTTGAGAACAATGCCTTTAATCCGGAACTACTTGAAGTTGGAGGTCCCTACTTTGTCACATATACATATACTGACAGTAATGGATGTGCTAATTCTGACACTGTCCAGACCTTTATTGAAGAAGTGGATGAACTCTACGGTTTACCCAATGCATTTTCTCCTAATAGTGGAGGAGTGAATGGTACTTTCAGTATTGTGAACTCAGGGGCTGTATCTCTAAAACAAGCACAGATATTCAATCGCTGGGGTGAACTTGTACACAATAAAACAAGTCCCTGGGATGGAACATATAATGGAAAGCTTCAACCGGCCGGAACTTATGTGTATTACTTTGTGATTGTGCTTCCCGATGGTGAAGAGGTACAGGAAACAGGTAATTTTTCATTGATACGTTAATATCACCGAAAATTATTTTTTAAAAGGGGGATAGATACTTTCTATTCCCTTTTTATTTTTTATGGAAGCTATTTCTTTGTTTTATTGTTACAGTACTAATTAGTTTATAATAAATATCAATTGTAACACAACAATAGCGCTTGTTTTTTGTAAATTAAAGACTGATTATTTAGAATGATGCTCCGAATTGTATTTTTTATTGTTTTAAGCTATTTACCCTTGTGTCTGTTTGGGCAAGGACTTGTAGCTTATTTTACAATGGGTGACTTTGGTAGTAATAATATTAGTAGTGGTTGTGCGCCATTGGTAATTGAGTTTACAGATAGCTCTACGATTAATGGAAACCCTCTGCCATACTCAAGTGTCAATAATGGAGATGCTTTTAATTCACATACCTGGGATTTTGGCTTTGGATCATCTTCATCTGTGCAAAATCCGAGTATTGTTTATTCTTCAGCTGATACCTTTAACATTACGCTTACGGTGACCCATAACGGTACGGATTATGATACCTTTTCAAGGGAATTGATCGTACATCCCAGGCCGGTAGTGGATTTCTCCGCTGATTTTCAAGCAGGATGTGATTCATTGCAGGTGCAGTTTACCAATCTGTCCACCAGTGGGGATTTGAATATAACCGACTGTACCTGGGATTTTGGGGATGGTGTAGTTTCAACAGATTGCAATCCCTCACACTTGTTTATTTTAGATCCACAGACCGGTCAGAATTGTTTTAATATTACTTTAATTGTTACCAATTCAGAAGGCTGTACCAATTCACTCACAAGGAATAATTATATATGTATTGATCCCCCACCTGTTGCGGATTTTGAAGTAGATAACCAACTATTGTGCGATACGCCTTATACAGCTCAATTTACAGACCTGTCGTCAGGCAGCAATGGTCTGAGTTATTTTTGGATTTTTGGCGGTGGACAAGGTGCTCAAACATCTACACAGCAAAACCCTACAAATATTTTTCCTTCCACTGGATTATATAATATCAGGCTTACAGTTACAGATACCGTTTGTGGAGAGTCTGTTTCAATTCAAAGAAACAATTACATCAGGGCGCAAAGTATCCAGGCTGGTTACAGTTTCTCACCGGATTCTGTTTGTGCCGGTACCCCCATTGATTTTACCGGTGATCATCAGCTCAATGCGGGCAATATCGTGAGTACATCCTGGGATTTTGGTGATAACAATACCTCCACACAAACCGACCCAACCCATACTTACACCGATGGAGGGCTATATACTACTACAGTTACTATTACAGATAATTTTGGTTGTAGTGATACTTTTTCACTCAACGACAGTGTATTGATTTATGATTTACCACAGGTGAGCTTCAGCAGCAATGTTACCCAAAGCTGTAAGGCTCCATTTGAAGTAGATTTCAGCAGTACTGCGTCAGCAAATGTTCAATCCTATGAATGGGATTTCGGGGATAATGAAACTTCAACACAGGCCAATCCCACACATATATACACCGATCCGGGAGATTATACTGTTTCGCTTACGGTTGAGGATGACCGGGGTTGTATCAATACTGTTTCGATCAACAATTATATTTCAATTGAACCGACAGTTGTAAGCTTTGATGTAGATACCAATTTGGGTTGTGTGCCGCTAAGTGTGCAATTTACCGACAACAGCACATCCAATGACCCTATTATTGATTATTCATGGAATTTTGATGATCCTGGTTCAGGTGCTGCCAATATTTCAAACCAGCAGAACCCATCGCATACCTTTAATGATATTGGAACATTCAATGTCACCCTTACTATTGAGACGCAAAGTGGCTGTGTGGGTGATTTTTCTATGCCGATCAGTACTGGAACCCCGGCATTTGCAGCTTTTAATGCAGTGCCCGATAGTGTTTGTGTAGATGAGCTAATTACATTGACAAACAATTCATCGGGCAATATTACTTCTACTGAATGGGATTTTGGAGATGGAGATGTAAGTAACGACCCCAATGAGCCAAGCCACTCCTATGAAGAACCGGGCAATTATATCCTGACATTGCGGGTTGGCAATAATGGCTGTTTTTCTGATTCTTCTATGGCCATTACTGTCTTGGATCCCCTGGCGGATTTTGAGTATGAAGCTGACTGTAACGTGACTGGTGGAATCAATTTTACCAGTACTTCTGAGGGTGGAACCAACTTTGACTGGGATTTTGATGATGGTGGAGCTACAGCAAGTGGACAGAATGTTTCGCATACCTTTTCCGGGACAGGTAATTACAATGTAACACTGACTGTAACTGATGTAAATACAGGTTGTACAGATGATCAGCAATATACAGTAAACATCACTACACAGCCGGTGGATTTTACCTCAAATAATGCGACAGGATGTGCCTCATATGTAGTGAATTTTAGTAATCAAAGTGGGACGGGCTTAACTTATGCCTGGAATTTTGGTGATCCCGCGTCCGGAAACAGAAATACTTCCACTGCACGCAATCCCAATCACAGATATGATGATCCGGGGATCTATACGGTCACATTAACTGTTACAGATCAAAACGGTTGCCAGATAACGGAAACTAAAAATGCATTTGTTACTATTTCAGACATTACAGCGGATTTCGATGCACAGCAAAGCTTTTCCTGCTTTGATTCTACAGCACCAAATACAATTAATTTTATTGATCAGTCGGTGAGTTTTACCGGAAGTAATATCATTGAATGGACCTGGCATTTTGGAGATACGAATTCAGTTACTTACAGCATTCCGGGAAATCCTCCTCCAAACCCTATTTCACATACTTATCCTGATCCAGGACGTTATGATGTGGCTCTTGTGGTAACCAATGACTTGGGCTGTACCGATTCAATCATGCAGGAAGATTTTGTTGACATCAGCAATCCAATAGCTAATTTTGATTTAGACTTTAATCTTTATTGTGAAGGGCAGCCAGTTCAATTTAACAACCGTTCTACCGGAACCGGCCTGAACTATTTTTGGGATTTCGGGGATGATGTACCTGGAGATACTTCAAGGTTGAGAAATCCCCAATATGCCTATTCTGATACGGGTATTTATAGTGTTTCATTAATAATTACAGACACTTATGGCTGTCAGGATTCAATTTCCAAAGACAGCATTTTAAGAGTTGGAAACCCGGATATTGATTTTATGGCTGATGATACCTTTCGTTATTGCCCCCCACATCTCGTTAATTTTACCAATCTCACTGTTTATGATACGCTTTCAATCGCTTCTGTTTTGTGGGACTTTGGAGATGGCTCTTTTTCCAGAAGATTAAATCCCTCCCATATATACACGCAAGCTGGCTTGTTCAATGTACGTCTAAACATAGAATTTACCAATGGGTGTTTTGATAGTCTTGGTTTTTCAAATATGATAAATATCGGGGGTGCTGTAGGTAGTGTGGAGTTGACTTCGGATACCGGTTGCGCACCTTTGTGTGTTGGGCTTAAAGCCAACAGTACAGGGGCAGTCAGTCATATCTGGATTTATGGCGATGGCAACCAGGAATCGGCAGGAGACAGTGTTGATCATTGTTATTTAAACCCCGGTATTTTTGTGCCGGCAGTAGTACTAAGGGATACACAACAACCAACTTGTACCTATACACTTTACTCTAATGATACCTTGTTGGTAGATTCAGTTACTGCATACTTTACGGCAGATCTTGATTCGGTTTGCCGACTTGAGCCGCTTCAATTTAACGACAGCTCATTTGCAGTAATCAACAATGATTTTGTAGAATGGTACTGGGATTTTGGTGATGGAAATGAAGATACGGTGCAGAATCCTGTTCATAATTACAGTTCAGGAGGCTTGTACACGGTTTCATTAATAGCTGTCAATGCGTTTGGTTGCTCAGATATTTTTGAGCGGGATATTTTTGTATGGGATAAGCCTGAGGCCGATTTTACAATTTCTGATACACTGGGCTGTGATACGCTTCTGACAGTATTTACAGATGCCTCTATCTCCGGAGATGCACCTATTGTTGATTGGTTTTGGGATTTTGACGACCCTGGGACTTTTAATGGACAAAACCCGCCTCCGGTGATTTACAATGATGTTGGCACTTACACGATTACATTGGTTGTGACAGATGCAAATGCTTGTAGCGATACTATGCAAAAAAATGTAACAGTACACCCAACACCGCAAGGCATCAATGATGCAGATACAGTTCAACTTTGTTTGGGCGATACCATGACCTTGCTGGGAACACCAGGGTACGCATCTTATGAATGGACTCCGGGCACACGACTTAATGACAGCACAATTGCTATGCCACTGGCTTATCCACAGGATACCACGCTCTATACATTACTCACTACTGATTCAGTTGGTTGTCAGACTTTGGATTCTATTACCATTGAAGTATTGCCCCGGCCTAATTTGACTGTTCAACCATACCCGGATACAGCCATTTGCCTGGGGGATACTGTGCAGCTTCAGGCTAGCGGAAGTGCCGATATATATACTTGGAACCCGAGGACTCATCTGAACAGTGGTTTAATTGCTGATCCACTGGCATTTCCTCAGGAATCAACTACTTTTTTTGTAACTGCAATTGATTCCAATAATTGCAGAAATTTTGACAGTGTAAGGGTAATTGTCAATTTGTTCGATATGAATATAATTGCTGACAGAACCTGTCTTGGGGATACTACTTTAATTGCTGATGGTACTGAAACTTCAGATATTCCTATAGTTGATTGGAATTGGACTGTTTATGACGATCAGGAGCCAAATCCACTTACCTTTACTGACAGTAGTTTCAATTACCTGTTTACTGATTCTGGTGAATACCGCATAGACTTATTTGTTACGGATGCCATTGGTTGTAGTGATTCTATAAGTACTACAGTAATTGTAGATCATCCTACTCAACCTTTTGCAGAACAAGATACATTGATTTGTTTTGGCCAAAGTACTTCCTTGCGTGCCGGTGGAGCTGTTGAAGTTTTCTGGACACCACCCATCTTCATAGATGACGCTTCATCTTTTAATCCAATTGTAACTCCAGAGCAGGACGTTGTTTACGTGGCCAATTTGGTGAATGGTGTTTGTCCTATTGGTAGAGACAGTGTATCAATTACCGTAATTCCCACCCCTGATTTGGAAGTTGCTGGAGACAGAGAGGTTTTAAGGGGTACAAGTGTTGAAATTGAAGCGTTTACCGAAACATTTTATGATACACTTTATTGGAACCCTTCTGACAGTTTAACTTGTTCTGATTGTTTATTGACAAGAGCTTTTCCTGATCAAAGTACTGTTTATACAGTCACAGTAGTTGATACTTTTGGTTGCATTAATCAAAAGGAAGTGAATGTAGAAGTTTTTGATAAGTGTGAAGAAGACATCGTGTTTGTACCAAATACTTTCACACCCAATGAAGATGGAAGAAATGATGTGTTGTATGCCAGGCGTTATGGGGCAAGAGCAGTGAATTATTTTAGAGTATTTGATCGCTGGGGAAAACTGGTTTTTGAAACGGAAAATGAAAATACCGGATGGGATGGCTTAAGCTCAAATGGTAAGAAACATAATCAGGGCGTTTACGTATATACAGTTGAAGCTGTCTGTTACAATGGAGAAACCATACTGAAGACAGGTAATGTAACCTTATTAAAGTAAACACAGAACCATGACCAAACTCTGTAAACTATCGCTAATCCTTGCCACTTTCCTATTTGGAAGTACATTGTACGCCCAGGATGTGCATTTTTCTCAATTCAATTCTAATCCCATTTATCTAAATCCTGCGCTTTCGGGCCTGAACAATTGTAACTACAGGCTTGCGGCCAATTACAAGCGTCAATGGGGCGGGGTGGCTAATTTTCAGACTATTGCAGCATCCTATGATATGAATATGTTGAAGAGGAATAGAAAAAGCAACTTCGCAGGTTTTGGTATCTCCCTCTTTAATGACAGAGCCGGAGACATCAGTCTCTCCAATACAAAAGTAGATATATCTCTTGCCTATTCGCTAGTATTGAATCCAAGCGGAACTCAATTTTTGACTTTTGCCCTGAAAGGAGGTGTTGGACACAGGTCATTTGATATGTCTAAAGTAACTACTGATTCGCAATTTGGTGCAGATGGATTTAACAGTGGACTTTCTACCCAAGAGAATTTCGCAACTGACAGCAAAGTATATGGCGATGTAGGAGCGGGTTTATTATGGAGTTTAACCCAGCGCAATTCAAATAATTATTACTTGGGCTTTGCTGTTACCCACCTCAATCAGCCCAATATTTCATTTTTCAATGATAGAGATGAACAACTTTACATCAAAGCAACTTTACACGGTGGTGCATCATTTAAATTGAACAATCAATTAGGGTTGATGCCGAGTTTTATGTTTCTCAATCAAGGGCCTCACAATCAGCTGAATGTAGGGGGATTGGTTAAGATTAGAAAATCGATTGTTCCATCTGATCAAACTGCGTTTTATATTGGTGGTTGGTATCGACTTCAAGATGCAGTTATCCTTTCTGCCCGTGTAGATTGGAAAGATATCAATATTGGATTCAGCTACGATATAAACTTGTCAAAATTGACTCCGGCTACCAATTTAAATGGAGGGCCTGAAGTGTCATTGATCTATACCGGTTGTTTATCAAACAAAAAGAATCAATCGGTTTATTGCCCTGCATTGTAGAAATTCCCCACAAACACATTACCTAAGTTTGATTTAGGGCGTGCCCCTTTGGGTCGGCCTGTCTGCCCCAAAAGGATGCCGCTCCGATAGCTATCGGAGCCATCCCTCACGCTTTTTTGTTGCTTAGTGAATTAGTAAACCAGTGAAAATCTGTCGGCCAAGTACCAACAGAGGTGACATCTTTATTGGAAAGATGTCATCTCTTGTGCTCTGCCCGAACACCAATGGGTATCTCCAATGGGTCATGACCCATTGGAGTCGGGCAGGCTCGAACATTGTCAGGTTCAAGTTAGTTTCACCAAAATGTGTTTCAAATAATCCAATAAATATTTTAAATTCATTGAATAGTAATGATGCTTCATGGAAATGAGAATCTTTGTTCTATCAGAGAGGATTTTACTAATAAAATTCAGGGCATGAAAAATTTGTTGATTAAAAGTATTGTGGTTTTTAGTTGCTATTTTATGATTGTGAACCCGCTTAGTAATCTTTATTCACAAAGCTTTGCGCCAGTTGGGGCAGAGTGGACTTTTATAGGTGGTGGCGGGTTTTTCCCTCCATGCGATTACAGTGATAAGCTTACTTATGTAATTAATATGTCTGGCCAAATCAGTATTGATGGAAAGTCTGTAAATGTACTTTCAAGAGGTAACAGCAAGCTTTACTTGAATGTGGATAGCAATAAAATTCACTTTTACGAAGACAGCGCTTTCCATCTTTATATGGATATGAATTTGACAGTTGGAGACACATTGCACCAGGAATACCCTAAAAATTTGAAAGATTTTCATACAGATTGTGCATGTGATATTGACTATTCAGCAGAAGTAATGGGGGTTGTTACAAAAGATACTATGGTAGAGATTGACGGGCAATTATTGAAACGATTGTATTTTGACTTTTACGATAGGGACACAATTATGAACTCGTCATGGAGTGTTAGTGATAAATCACATTTTACAGAGATAATTGGTTCAGCACATGAAATACTTGATTTTCATTCACATGGTGATTGTATTTTAGCTGATTGTTGTCCTGATATACTTCTTTGTTATCAAGATAATATGATCAGTTATGATTATTCTTTTAGTAATGGTTGTGTTTACACTTCAATCTCTGAATTTCAAAAATTTAAATTTAAGACTTACCCCAATCCCGTCCACACCATCTGGTACATCCAAAGCGACTGTTTTGGAATACTTGAACTTTACTCTCTATCAGGAAAGAAAATCCTAAGCAAGCAAATCCAAACTGGAACGGAGCAAATCAATGTCAGCCAATTCGCAGAAGGTATTTATTTCTATAGAATCAACAGTGAAAATGGGGAAGTGATGAAGAGTGGAAAATTGGTGAAGCAATAAAAGTGCTTAGAATTTAAAGTGCTTATAGTGCATTAAAGTTTAAAGGGTGAAATCCTGAAAACTCAAATGCTTTGAGATGGAACCCGAAGAGTTCCTTTGTTGTTTTTAAGGTTTGTGGAAAGCTGATTATTGATTCCTAAAATTAGTATCTTAGAAAAAATGAATTGAACCATGAGTATTGTAGAGTTAAGGCATCTTATTTCCGAGCATTTATCGCATATTGATGACGTCTCTTTTTTGAACGCCTTAAAAACCATAGTAGAATCTAAGGCTGCAAAGACTTATCAACTAAGCGACTATCAAAAAGAGAGGGTAAGCAAAGCCAGAAAGGAACTCAGAAACAAGCAAAGCATATCTCATGAGGATTTGCATAAAGAGATTGACCAATGGCTCAATACAAAATAGATTGGTCTATAAGTGCTAAGTTGGATTTGTATGATATACTGGAATTCTATATTAAAAGAAATGGCACCAATACATATAGCAAAAAACTAAATTCCAGAATAAATAAGAGTGCCAAACTAATTTCAAAAAACCCTTATTTAGGACTAAAAACTGATTTCAAAACTGTCAGAGTTCTTATCACCGAGGACTTTGAAATAATTTATGAAATTTTTGACCAATTGATCTTGATTATTATGGTATGGGATTGCAAAAAAGACCCTGATGAAAAAGATTTAAAAGGCAGAATTATCTGAATTTAGGTTTGACTCGATAATCGAGATTTAAATGCTCCGAGGCTTGCCTCGTAATCAAAAGTATTTTTTCCAAATAAATGCCTCGTGGGCTTGCCCCGAGGTTGTTTACTTTCAACTTCTACTGTTATTGCATCTGTTCGGGCTTAAAAAGCCTTTTTCACTAATTCCAATACCTGGTTCAATTCCGCTTTATTATTCATTTTAGAAAAAGAAAAGCGAATAGAGCTGCGTTCGGGGGAAACACCTATGCCATTTAAAACATGTGAACCCTGATCAGAACCACTTGTACAGGCACTTCCGGCAGAAACTGCAATTCCCTCAATATCCAAATTGTAGAGCAGAAATTCAGTTTTTTCATTTTTTGGAAAAGAAACATTCAGAACTGTGTAAAGACTATCGGTTCCAAAAGCGCCATTTACTTCAACACCTGGAATGGCTTTTTGCAATGCTTCGAAAAAATATTGCTTTAGTCCGCTGATATATTTGGCATTGGTTTCCAAAGTTTCATAAGCCATATCCAGTGCTTTGGCCATACCTACTATTCCGTAGATATTTTCAGTACCTGCTCTCATATTGCGTTCCTGCGAACCGCCAAAAATCAGTGGTTGTACTTTTACATCCGAATTGATATAGACAAAACCCACACCTTTGGGGCCGTGAAATTTATGTGCAGAACCCGTGATAAAATCAACAGGTGTTTTTTGAAGATCAATATTATAATGTGCTACCGACTGCACGGTATCCGAAAAAAACAATGTACCGTATTCACGGCTCAATTCTGCTACAGCCTGTAAATTCAATAATGTACCAATTTCATTATTGGCATGCATTAGGGCAATCAAACTTTTATCACCGTATTTTTTCAATAAGTCTTCTAATTCACTAAAATCTATATTTCCCTTTTTATCCAATTTTAGATAATGTGCCGAAATATAATTTTTGGCAGCCATTTCCTCAACAGAATGCAATACACAATGATGTTCTATTTTAGTGCTGATGATGTGCGCAATGCGATCACTTTGTGCCAATGACTGAATGATCAAATTGGCAGATTCCGTACCTCCTGAAGTGAAAAATATTTCACCAACAGAGGCCTGAAAATGATTGGCAACAGATTTGCGGGCTTTTTCAATTGCAGCCTTGGTATTTCTACCAAATCCATGAATGGAGGAAGGATTGCCATATTCCTCTTTCAAATAGGGCAGCATGGCCTCAAATACCTGAGGGTCAATAGCTGTAGTTGCTGCATTGTCGAGATAAATTCCCATTACTTTACGCTTTCCTGGGCAAATTCTTTGATATCCACCATGATCTGCCGGGCAATGCTTTCGGCCGTATTTTCACTGCTGCTCTCAGAATAAATACGAACAACAGGTTCTGTATTGGATTTGCGCAAATGCACCCAATTTTCGTCAAATTCTATTTTCACTCCATCAATGCTATTGACCGGATAATTTTTATACTTTTTAACAATCAGCTCAAAAATAGCATCAATGTCTATGCCTTCTTCTAATTGTATCTTGTTCTTAGAAAGGTGATAATTCGGATATTTTGAGCGCAATACGGAAATGCTTTTTCCGAATTTGGCCAATTGGGTTAGAAACAGGGCTATTCCAACCAGTGCATCACGGCCGTAATGCAATTCGGGCAAAATAACTCCGCCATTGCCTTCACCACCAATAATGGCATTTTTGGCCTTCATCATGGCCACAACATTCACTTCGCCAACGGCAGAGGCAAAATATTCCCCTCCATTTTTAAGTGTAATATCTTTAAGTGCACGGCTCGATGAAAGATTGGAAACAGTATTCCCTTTTTTCTGCTTTAAGACAAAATCAGCGATGGAAACAATAGTGTATTCTTCACCAAACATTTCCCCGTCTTCACAAACAAAACACAACCTGTCCACATCAGGGTCAACAGCTATGCCAAGGTCGGCTTTGCTCTGCTTTACTTCATTGCTCAATCCGCTTAAATTTTCAGGCAGCGGCTCAGGATTGTGTTGGAAAATTCCATTTACTTCACAATTGAGCTCATGAATGTCTTTCACGCCTAATGCGCTTAACAACTGTGGAATGGCTGTTCCTCCAGTAGAATTAATGCCATCAACTACTATTTTAAAATTTGCAGCTTTAATGGCTTCAACATCAATATAGGGTAGGTTCAAGATCAGTTCGATGTGCTTTTTAATGTACTCGGTATTTGATTTTACTTTGCCCAGTTTTTCTACTTCCACAAAATCAAAATCTTCTTTTTCAGCCAGTTTCAGCACTTCTGCACCGGCTTCGCCCGAGATAAATTCTCCCTGAGCATCTAATAATTTCAGAGCATTCCATTGCTTGGGGTTGTGGCTGGCTGTTAGAATAATTCCACCATCGGCCTTTTCATGGATTACGGCTACTTCTACTGTGGGAGTGGTGGAGAGGTCTATATTCACTACATCCAGTCCAAGACCTTGCAGGGTGCCGATAACCAGATTTTGTACCATCGGGCCGGAAATGCGGCCATCACGGCCAAGTACAATTTTCTTTGCACCTGTTTCTCTTTTGAGCCAGGTGCCATAGGCTGCAGTAAACTTTACTATATCTACAGGGGTTAAGTTATCACCTGTTTTTCCGCCTATTGTTCCTCTAATACCCGATATGGATTTTATTAACGTCAAATTTCAATATTTTTGAGCTGCAAAATTAGGTCTTATTTCCTAAATACTTTTTCAATTTAGAGATTATTATCCACAAATGGCAGTAAAAAAAGAATGGTTTGAAGATTGGTTTGATTCGCCATATTATCACCTATTGTACAGCAACCGAGATGAAAGTGAGGCACGCAATTTTATAGATCGCTTAATAAATTTTTTGCAACCTGAAGCAGGCAGTTATATGCTTGATCTGGCCTGTGGCAAAGGGCGTCATGCGAAACAATTGGCAGAAAAAGGTTTTAAAGTAACTGGAATAGATCTTTCTGAAAAAAGCATTCTTTCAGCAAAAGCATTTGAAAGTGAACGATTGAAATTTTTTGTGCACGATATGCGCAAATTGTTTTACACCAATTATTTTGATTATGCTTTTAATTTTTTTACCAGCTTTGGCTATTTCGATCGTGAAAGCGACAATATAAAAACTCTACAGGCTGTCAATAAAGGGCTGAAACCGGGAGGGGTTTTGACCATTGACTTTTTGAATGTCAACAAAACACTTAGTGACTTACAACATTCTGAGCAAATTGAAAGGAGTGGGGTCGTTTTCCATATTGACAGAAAAATAGAGCGAGGTTTTATTATAAAGGACATTAAATTCAGTGATAAAGGAAAGCTTTATAACTACCAGGAAAAAGTTCAGGCTATTGATTTAGATCATTTTAAGAAGTACATGGCTGAATCAAATTTTTCAATTCAGCATATTTTCGGTAATTATGCCTTAGATGCTTATGATGAAAAGGATTCAGAGCGCCTGATTATAATAGCAAAAAAGAAAAATGCTTGAAAGCCTTATCAATATTGATCAATCTCTTTTTCGGGAGATGAATGGTGCTTGGAGCAATTCATTTTTTGATCAGGTATTGCCCTGGTTTAGAAACAAGTATTTTTGGGCTCCACTTTATCTATTCGCACTCACTTTCTTGTTTTTTAATTTTGATAGAAAAACAGTGCTTACTGTTGTAGTGCTGGCTATTTTGAGTATTGTTGCAAGCGATCAGATCAGCAGTAGCTTAATCAAACCATTGGTAGGCAGGCTGCGCCCTTGCAATGATCCTGATTTTTTGGATCAGGTTATTCTACTTGTAGATTGCGGCTCGGGAAAAAGTTTTACTTCTTCTCATGCTACCAATCATTTTGCGCTGGCTTTCTTTTTTGGAGTGTTTTTTAGAAGTCTGCAACCGGCCTTGCTGCCGGTATTGATTTTTTGGGCGGCTATGGTTTCTTATGCGCAAATATATGTTGGTGTTCACTATCCATTTGATATATTGGGCGGAGCAATTTTAGGTGCGTTTATAGGAATAATATTCGCAGCTATTGGTAAATATATTCTCAGAAATAAATTTAAAACGGCAAAAGATGGAGTTTGAAAATATTATAGTTGAAAAAAATTACGAAAAACACATTGCACTCATTCAGTTGAATAGACCCAAGCAATTGAATGCCCTGAACCTTCAGACAATGGGTGAATTGCGCGATGCACTTAAAATGCTGGATGATGATGATACCGTTCGCGTGATTATTCTCACGGGCAATGAAAAGGCTTTTGCTGCCGGGGCGGATATCAAGGAAATGGCTGGAAAGGGCAGCATCGATATGCTCAAAATTGACCAGTTTTCTACTTGGGATCAAATTAAGAAAACCAAAAAGCCAATTATTGCCGCTGTTTCCGGTTTTGCCCTGGGCGGTGGTTGTGAGCTTGTGATGACCTGCGATATGGTAGTGGCTTCAGAAACAGCACAGTTTGGCCAACCGGAAATAAAAATAGGCGTGATGCCTGGAGCAGGAGGGACGCAGCGATTGACCAAAGCGGTAGGAAAAGCACGGGCTATGGAGATGGTACTTACGGGTAATTTTATAAAAGCTGAAGAAGCCCTCAGCGTTGGTTTGATCAATAAAGTAGTGCCTGTAGAATTGTATTTGAAGGAAGCGGTAAGGCTGGCACAAAACATTGCAGATAAATCGCCCATTGCGGTTCAATTGGCCAAGGAATCCGTATTAAAAGCTTTCAATAGCAGTTTGGATGAAGGGCTCGTATTTGAGCGTAAAAACTTCTACACGCTATTTGCCACCGAAGATCAAAAAGAGGGCATGAATGCCTTTGTAGAAAAAAGAAAGCCGGAGTTTAAGGGGAGGTAGGGGAGTATGTTTTGATGTAAAATGTGAATAATGGATTGGAAGATTCTATTGTCTATTTGCATGTTTTACTCGATAATCGAGATTTAAACCTGCCCGACTAAAAGCAGGCGGGTGCTCCGAGGCTTGCCTCGTAATCAAAAGTATTTTTTCCAAATAAATGCCTCGTGGGCTTGCCCCGAGGTTGTTTACTTTGAGCACTTGGGTTAATATTTTTCCTTTGTTTTGTATTCCTTGTAACAACTATCTAATGCTTCACCAATTTCGTATATGCTGGCATATTTGACGAATTCAGGGTCAATGGCACAATGATCAATAAATTTTTCTATTTCATTTTCTTCAAGGGATATAAGTTCTGCATCTATGAAAAAACGAATGATTTTTTTCATTGCTTGCATATATTGATCTTCAATAAGTAAATTGATATAAGCCCGCTTTTCTTTTTCTTTTTTACTGAATAAATAATAGAAAAGGCTGACGGGGCTTAAAATACCAGGCTTTGAGGTCATTACCCATGGGTCGTATTCCAGTTCGCCTATTTTTGACTTTGATTTTGATATTTCTTCTTGGGTGGGTTTAGGTCGGATGATAACTGGATCTTTTCTTTTTATTTCAAGGGCTTTTAATGTCACGATAACATGGTAAATATCTTTAAGCGTTGAATCTTTAAGACTTATAGTCGCGGTTGTGAAGCCATGGCTTAATACTTTAATAAGCTCATTTTTTTTGACGTTAATCTTAAAGGAACCATCCGTATTTCCAAAAAAACCTTTTCCCGTAGAAGTATTGACAATTAACAAATCTGTAAATCCGACATGAGGCTCTTGAGTAACTTGTCCAATTACTGTAACAGTTGTATCTCCAGCTTTCAGCTTAAGTCCAATTGACAATAAAAATACAATTAAATACAGCCTGATCATTTCAAATTGAATTATACAAACATTCAATCAGAAAAACTAATAAGCTAATGAAAAAGTATTTTTCCAAACCAACATTAATGCACAGCTACTATCATTTCTATGAGATTATTGGAAATTAGGCGAGTTGGATAATCAGAAACAGAAATTGGAATTCTCAAATTATAAGTTGACTTGCTATAGCTATTGTGCCAACAATAAAACAATAGATGGCAAAGTAATACAAATTGCTGTTGCGCACCAGGCTGATCATCCATTTGCAAGCCAGCAGTCCGGCAATAAAAGCGGCCAGGGATGCAGCCAAAATAACCAGAAGCTTATCACCTTCCAGATTAAAACCTCCGCTCAGAATATCTTTGGCTATTTTCCCAAGTATTAAAGGCACGACCATCAGGAAAGAAAAGCGCGCAGCTTTTGTGCGATCAATACCCAGCAACACAGAGGCTGAAATAGTAGCTCCAGAACGGGAAATTCCAGGCAGAATAGCAATGGCCTGTGCTACTCCCACAAGGAGTGCTTCTTTCCATCCTACACTTTTATTGGTGAATTTAGCCCGATCAGCGAGTATCAATAAAAGTGCAGTAAGCAAAAGCATTAAACCTACCAGCAGTATTTGCCCTGAAAACAATTGATCGAGAAAATCTTCAAAAAACAATCCCACAAATGCGGCAGGAATCATTGACAGAACAATAAACCAGGAAAAGCGCGCTGATTCATTCCACTGGAATTGAAACAATCCGCGAAATATTTCTACAAGATCTTTTCTAAAAACAACTATGGTGCTGAGTGCAGTTGCAGCGTGAACAGCTACAGTAAAAAGCAGACTTTCTTCTGCCACAAGTTTACTTCCAAAAAGGTGTTTGACCAGCTCAAGATGCCCGCTGCTGCTTACAGGAAGAAATTCTGTTAATCCCTGGACAATACCAAGGACAATTGCCTCAAGTAAACTCATTCAGGTCTGTATCAGCGTTTTGTGAAAATAGCCATACCCACTATAAATAGCCCTCCGAGGATAAAAATGGGCGACAATGTGGTTCTGACAAAGCTGTATTTTTCTTCTGCATTAAAAATATGGGGTTCGGGATTTCCGCCACCAATCATCAAAAAATAGCCTATAATCATTATTGCAAAGCCAAGAACTACAAGGGCATAATTTTTCTTTGTAAAGAGCAATTCCGGTTCTTCAATTGTTGTTTTTTTCTTACTCATGCTTTATGCTTTTAGTATAAATCGTCTAATTTCATTCTTAAGTATTTGTGCACTGCAAAAAATGTGCTCAATCCACTTATCAGTGCGCCTACAATAATTAGTCCAATAAATAAAATACTGAACTCTATGATGTCTTTTTGGTCAAAGAGCATATTTACAAAATTTTGAGAATAGTAGGCCAATCCCAGTAAAAGGCAAACTGCCAAAAGCCCGCTCACCACTCCATTCAAAAATCCCCTCAAAATAAAAGGGCGAATGATAAACCAGCGCGTGGCACCAACCAGTTGCATACTTTTAATCAAAAAGCGATTGGAGTACATGGCCAGTTTTATGGTATTGTCTATCAGTGTAATGGTAATTAACAAAAGGACCAGCAATATTGAAGACAGTACTATAGAAATATTGCGGATGTTTTTGCTCAAAATATCTATCAGGCCTTTGAAATAATGCACTTCCTGTACTTCAATGTGATTGCGCAGTTCGTTTTCTATGTTTACCAGGCTGTCGGGGTTGGCATATGCTGCTTTCAGGTGAATATTGATGGATGAATACAACGGGTTGTAGCCGAGTATATCCAGGTCTTCACCAAATTCTTCCTGTAGGATTTTTGCAGCATCCTCTTTGGAGACATATTCGCTGTTCAGAATATAGGGCTGAATATCCAGTTTCTTTTGAAATTGAAGTACATCTACTTCATTGAGCTTGTCTTTTAAAATCAGTGAAATCTCTACATTTTCTTTCAGGTAGGATGAAATTTTATTTGAAAAAATCAAAATTGAGCTCAGAATACCGAACATGGTGAGCACCAGTGTAATACTGATGATTGAGTAGAGATATGATTGACCGGATTTTTTAGAAACGGATTTTCCAGCTTGGTGCGCCATGCATGAAAGTTAAATATTGCAACGAATTTAATAAAATATAACGGTTTACATGGCGTGATCATTTGTAGAATATTGCTTTGGAAATTGCATTTGTTTCTCCTGCAGTTCGTTTTATTTTTTTGCAACCAGTTTTCCGGCAAAATATGCTACAGGAATATAGGCACCAAGAATATCTACAATATTAAACCAAAGCGGTGCAGGAAGCAGAAAACTATTGGCTATGCCACCAATTAGGAAAAAGGCACCTATACCAAGTGCAAATTTTATTTTATGATTTGCAGCTATTAATGCCGCCAGCACTGCACCCGCAAATGTGCCAAGTGCATGTGCCAGAAAAGGGAAAATAAAATGTTTGGGCTGAAACAAATGTATGGAAGCTTTTAGACCTTCCATTGTAGTGACATCAGCGCCTTCCGGAGGAGAGATAATAGTGCCGCTAACCATGATGATGCCCATATTTACTGAACTGCCAACCGCAGCACCTACAATAATTGCCAAAAAATTTCTAAGAATTGGGTTCATGCTTTGAGTTTGCTTAATTATTGTTCGTTTAGTGTATTTACTACATCCACTAAATTGCCCTGCCCTGCAAAATCTACCATCACAAAATTGGGCTGTTTGCCGTGTTCCGAGGCGCAAAGTTCGGCTCTTTGCAGCAAATAGCTGTAATCATTAATGCCAGCGGCACTATCAGGTTGTGGCGCGTTATTGGTCAGAAAGTGGTTCAGCAAAAAGAAGTCACCATTGGCATTGCCGCGGTCTTTATCACAATCGAAATCACTTCTGCTTTTGGCACGGTAATCGGTATCGAAAGTATAATTCCAGTAATCGTGAAAGCCTTCATAATTCTCATTATCACTGCCTTTGTTGGTGAAAACAATAAGTCTTTTTTCGCTTTCAATTAAAGTTTTCAATGTTGGCCAATGCTCTCCAAAAGTATGTTGGTACATGAATGGTTTTAATCCTGCATCGGTAAAACTCTGGTCGAGTTGAGCGACACTGGCTCCGGGTTCTATGGTGAAAGTAATTACTTCATAAGGGTTTCCGTCCAGCCATGTTTTTATATCTGAAAGAAATCCGGCAAGAGGAACACAGCCCCCAAGTGGAATTCCATGATACAGGTAATGTCCTTCCGGGCCGCAATTATTGTCGTCAGTCCAGTAGCTTTTAAAGTTCAGGCAGCGAATACCAAGCTCCAATTGGGCAGTAACTTCTAAATCTTGATTGGCAGCAAGTGCATTGAATTCGCCTTGCACGGCATGTGCATTGTGTGTGGTAGCATAACTGATTTCATTGTAGCGTTGGTCGCAGAGTGAAGTATCACCATTGCAGGGGAAAACCAGAGTGCTGTCTTTTTCATTTTCAGGAATACTGTCGTTGATTTCTTCCTGCTCTTCTTCCTCATTATTTTCTACAGGTTCTTTTTTGCAGGCTGTGAATATCAAGATAAGTGCGAAAAAAAAGAATAGTATTCTGTACATGGAAAAATTTGTTTTTGCTAAAATAGCAATAAGTCAATAAATAGTTTTGCTGCTGTATAACCTGAGCTCGAGAATTATTTAAGAGATCAGGTTTTTACAATAAATATAACAAGCTAATTCCGCCAATTGCTCTTTCAATGGGTCATGACCCATTGGAAACTTGTAGGAAACCTCATTTTCCCTATGCAACCAAGCCGGTTTTTGTTTTTTATCTTGTGAATAAATAGCCATGCTATGAATCCATATTTTCTGCTTTCAATTGCCTGGATATTTTTCTATGCCTTGCACAGTTTTATGGCCAATTCATACATTAAATCTCGCGTAGAAAATGTGTTGAAAAGTCATTATCGCTTTTACAGGTTGGCATTCAATTTCATAAGTATATTGCTGTTTGCAGGTATTTTATGGTTTCAGTTTTCCATACCTGAGCAGTATTTTCTATCGGTAAATTTATTCACACAGCTTGCAGGCGGAATTATTTTCCTTGCAGGGACTGTACTTTTACTTATTGCTTTTTCCTCATTCAATAAATTGGAATTTGCAGGAATAGAACAGCTGAATTCTACCGACAGAGGACAAGCAAATACTTCTGAATTAATTACTGATAGTGGAATGTATGCCTATGTAAGGCATCCACTATATTTTGCAGTGATACTGATGTTTTTGGGCGCTTTGCTTTTCAGGCCTACTATTGCCATGCTTATTTTCACGGGCATTACTTTTATTTATCTGCCAATTGGTGTCAGGTTGGAAGAACAAAAATTGATAGAGGAGTTTGGTAAAAGCTATATTGAATATAGACGAAAGGTGAAAATGCTGATTCCCTTTGTGTTTTGATACAAAAGCACGGATTTCTAATCCAAAAGCAAAGCTTTCCAAATTTTAAAATCCTCAACAAATCTAACAGGCATCTGCTCCAATGTTTTTAGTGGATAAGATTTCCAGATTTGCAGAAATGCAGAGCTTTCTATTATTTCTTTGGTAATGATGTTTTCTTCTACAAACGAAAAATCCCATTCTTCGCCTTCAGTTCTGAATTTAAGATTTGGATTATCCAGCAGCACATTGCTCAATTTATCAAAATCAAGATTTTGCAGATAAGCCCCTTTTAAATGCAGAATATTATAAAGCGGTTGTCCCCACCAAAAAAGCAGGCGATTGGCCAGTACATGATCACTACTGAAATGCACAGGAAAGTCGAGCATGCGCCAGGGAAGGCCGCGTAGCATTTCGCCCTTGTTTACTTTGGGCAAGTTTTTTAATTCGGGAAAGCCAGTGCAGAATTGTTGGTATTCATTTGTGGATTGCAATTTTTGAGCACTTTGATAAAACAATTTTTCAATTTTATCCAGCACAATTCTTTTTCGCTGAATCCATTCTTCATTTTTGATAAGTTGCAATTCTTCTGATGAAATCATGGCTTGATTTTATTCGATAATCGAGATTTAAACCTGCCCGACTAAGCAGGCGGGTGCTCCGAGGCTTGCCTCGTAATCAAAAGTATTTTTTCCAAATAAATGCCTCGTGGGCTTGCCCCGAGGTTGTTTACTCGGGCACCAGGTTATTTGTTGGTGCTTAGTTTTTCGAAATAGCTTTGCAATATGCTTTCTACTTCTTTCAGTGTCAGGTCTTGAATAATGCGCCCGTTTCTTGCATAGCTGATCGTTCCCCGTTCTTCAGAAACCGTTAAAGCAATCACATCACTTTGCTCTGTGATGCCTACTGCCGCTTTGTGGCGCATGCCAATACGCGAGGGCAATTCGGGATTTTCAGAAACCGGCAAAACACATCCTGCGGCAATAATTTTGTTTTCAGCTATTATCATAGCTCCATCGTGCAATGGACTGTTTTTTTCAAAAATACTTTCTATCAATTTGCTGGAAATATTGGCATTGAGCAGCACTCCCGTATTTGCGGTAAGCTGCATTCGTGAAGAGCCCGAAAAGACCAGTATAGCTCCGATTTTCCTCGATTTCATACTGCGCAGTGCAGGAATTATTTCACCTATCATCGGGATTTTTGTAGGAGCATTTTTTTTCTTTCTGAAAATCAGGTCTTTGATCCAGTTGTTTTCAGTAAATCGACTTTCTTTACCGAGAATAAGCAGGAATTTGCGGATTTCAGGCTGAAAAACAATAAGCAGGGCTATCACACCTACTTCAGTGAAGTTGCCCAGAATAAAACCGGTGAGTTCCATGTCTAAAGCTTTAACCGTCCAGCGCGCAATAAATACCAGTGCAATCCCAAGAAAAATATTTACCACAAAACTGCCCTTGATCAATTTGTAGGCCTGGTAAATAAGAAAAGCTACCAGTAAAATATCGATGATATCGAGAAATCGAATTTCGAAAAAACCTATTTTAATAAACAAATCGACCATCATTCTATAGTGGAATTTTCATATTTTTCATACAATTGAATACATTCCTGAGCAGCTTTCACATCGTGTACACGCAGGATATTGGCTCCGTTTTGCAATGCGAGCATATTCAGGGCTGTAGTTCCGTTTAAAGCTTCTTCAGGAGAAGACTCCAGTGTTTTCCAGATCATAGATTTGCGCGATAATCCTGCTAATATTGGGCATCCAATGAATTCAAAGGTCTTTAAAGCTTTTAAAAGGCGGAAATTTTGCTCAATATTTTTGGCAAATCCAAAACCGGGATCAACAATAATATCTGAAATACCCATAGCGTAAAGTTGCTGAATTTTTTTGTTGAAATAGTCCAGTAGTTCTGCAATTAAATCATCATATTGATTGAGTGCTTGCATATTTTTCGGTTTTCCGCGCATGTGCATCAGTACATAGGGCACTTTTTGCGCTGCAACAATTTTCAGCAAATTGGGGTCAAATGCGCCACCGGATATGTCATTGATCAGATCTGCCCCTTCAGAAATAGCAGCATCGGCTACTTTGGCGTGAACAGTGTCAATGGAAATAAATAGCTCGGGAAATGCTTTTCGAATGGCTTTTAATGTGGGTAAAAGATGTGCAGCTTCTTCATCAGAATCGGAAATTTGAGCGCCCGGGCGCGAGGACATTGCGCCAATATCCAAAATATAAGCCCCTTCCTCAATCATTTTTTCAGCAACTTTACATGCAGCATCAGTAGAATGTTGCTGTGAGCCTGCATAAAATGAGTCGCGGTTTAAATTAATCACTCCCATGATCCTTGGGCTTGAAAAATCCATGAGCCGTCCTTTACTTTGCAAGGTCTTTTTGTGAAAAGTTTTAATTTTATCCATTTCCATAGAATTCCTAAAAATAAAGATAAGTTGGCAAATAAAACATCAGAGCAATACGATCAGGTAGTGGACAAGTGTCGTCAGATTTTTGAAAAGAAGATCAAAGATTACGGAACCTCCTGGCGGGTACTGCGCACCATGTCGCTCACCGATCAGATTTTTATCAAAGCTAAGCGGGTAAAAACAATTGAAGAGTTGGGCAATGCCAAAATAGAAGAGGGCATAGAAGAAGAATTTATAGGCATGTTCAATTACGGTATTATTGCGTTGATACAAATGCATATTGCCAATAATGCGCCAATGGAGCTGAGTGAAACTGAAGCCATGAAACATTATGACCTGGAAACCAAACAGACCAAAGCCCTTATGATGGCCAAAAATCATGATTATGGCGAGGCCTGGCGTGATATGCGTATCAATTCCTATACCGACCTAATTCTGATGAAACTCATGCGCCTGAAGCAAATTGAAGACAATAAAGGCAAGACACTGATATCCGAAGGAGCCGAATCGCATTATATGGATATTGTGAATTATGCTGCTTTTGGCTTGATCAAGTTGAGTGAAGGGCAGAAGAATTGAACTCAATTTTCTTTTTAATTGACTAAATTACCCACATAAATAAGCTTGAGAATAAAGGTTAAAAATACTTAAACAGTCATTCTACACCGATCAGTTTGTTTCTTTTGTAGATAAAATAAAATCATGCGAGAAAAAAACACTTTAGTAAAAGCGGGAAGAGCAGTATTGCTGCTGTCATTCGTAGCTTTAGGCATTTCCCTACTCAATCAATTTGGTTTTATTGATCTGATTGGCAGCGGTACTTTTTTGATCATCGCGCTTGCTGGCCTGGCAATATCAATGATGATGCACGTAGCTGGTGATTATTACAAGCCTGGAGAGGCGCTTACTATGGCTTTCAGGATATTTGTCGGTGTGCTTTTTATTTTTTCGGGTTTTGTGAAATCCATAGATCCGCTCGGAACAGCTTATAAGATCACAGAATATTTTGTTGAGTTTGGGCTCGGTTTTTTCGAACCATTTACTTTAGCAATGTCCGTATTTATGATAGTGCTGGAAATTGTGCTCGGGATTACATTGCTTTTGGGTTATATGCGCAACTGGACGCTCAGGCTTTTACTCCTGCTGATTTTATTTTTCACATTCCTTACCGGATACACTACCGTAACAGGTAATGTAACCGATTGCGGATGTTTTGGGGATTTTTTGAAATTAGAGCCTTTCCAGTCCTTTATTAAGGATCTTGTTTTGCTGGTGATGATACTGGTATTGTATTACAACAAGAAATACATCAAACCATTTTTTAGCACCTATATAGCCGGACCAATCAGTGTTTTGGCAACCTTGTTTTTTACCTGGTTTTGCTTTTCAAATTTCTATTTCGATTTGCCTGCAATGGATTTCAGGCCATACAAACCCGGAAAGAATATACCAGAGCAAATGACAGTGCCCAAAGACAAACAGCCAATAGTTGAGTTCGTATTCACCTATAAAAACAAAGAAACCGGTGAAGAGAAAGAATTCAACGCCAACAACATGCCTTCTGGGGACAAATGGGAATTTGTTGACCGCAAAGATATAGTGATCAAAGAAGGAGAAACTCCACCTATAAACAATTTTTCCATTGTGAATAAAGACGGGGAAAGTATGGATGATGAAATTCTTTACAATCCCGACTATGTGTTTATGGTTGTGGCTTATGATCTCAGGCATACTGCAAAAGAAGCCTTTATAGAAAAAATAAATCCACTGGCTGAGAAAGCCCAAAAAGCGGGTTATATGTTTTTTACTGTTACAAGTACATCCCCCGAAAGTTTTGAACAGGAAATTGATTCAAACCACCCTTTTTACCTGGCAGATGATATTTTCCTGAAAACCATTGTAAGATCTAATCCCGGTTTGGTAATTTTGAAAGATGGAAATGTGCTAATGAAATGGCATCATCGGCATATTCCTGATTATGAAGAAATTAATTCAAACTATTTAAAATAAAACATTGTTTCAATTTCTGCTCAAGCGCTCATTTTACGGAGTTTTGGTATTACTTGGCGTAGTATTGATCGTTTTCTTTCTGTTCAATGTACTCCCTGTAAATTCAGCTCGGATGACATTAGGTCAAAGAGCAGATGTGGCTTCGGTAGAAATTATTGAAAAAGAATTGGGCTTGAATTTGCCCCTGCATTTGCGTCTTTTGAAATATGTAAGCGAATTGTCGCCAATCTGGGTGCACGAGGCCACAGAAGCTGAACAGGAGCGCCTGAGTTATTCCCCCTTGTTTCATATTGGAGAAAATTCGGTTTTGGCCTGGAAAGCACCCTATATGGGGCGTTCTTATCAAACCCGCAGGCTTGTTTCTGAAATATTGATTGAAAAAATACCCCCTACACTGATTTTGGCATTTACCGCAATATTGTTTGCCGCTATTGTGGGGATTATTCTTGGCGTGATTGCTGCTATCAACCACAATAAATTTATTGACAATACGGCCGTTACGCTTTCGGTTGTGGGCATTTCCCAGCCTTCTTATTTCTCGGGGATTATCCTTGCACTTGTTTTTGGCTTTTTACTGCACGATTATACCGGGCTGAATCATGTGGGGGCACTTTTCGAGCTCAATGATTATGGCGAAGAAGTCATCAACTGGCGAAATTTAATTCTTCCAGCAATTGCGCTGGGCATACGTCCGGTAGCCATTATCACTCAATTGACGCGCAGCAGTATGCTCGATGTATTGTCGCAGGATTATGTGCGCACAGCCAGGGCCAAAGGACTGAGCGGAAATATAGTGCTTTTCAAACACGCATTGCGCAATGCACTGAACCCTGTTGTGACTTCTGTTTCGGGCTGGTTTGCCAGCCTGTTGGCAGGAGCCTATTTTGTGGAAATAATATTTGACTTCAAAGGTCTGGGCTATGAAACCGTGAAGGCACTGCTGAATTTTGATTTTCCGGTGGCTATGGGTTCTGTGTTGTTTACCGCTGTAATTTTTGTGCTGGTCAATATTTTTGTGGATTTGATTTATGCATTGCTCGATCCGAGGGTTTCTGTTGGGGATGAGGGGTAGCTTTGGTTTTTGTCAAAAACCAATTTTCATAACTACAAGCTTGCTTTCGGAATAGTTAATGGTATAGGGTAAATAATTTATAGCAAAAAACAATGCTGTTTAACTAAACATTTGCCACATTTAACTTATTCTTAGAAAGAAAGCAATAATATTATCTCTGCCAATATAATTGAAGTCAATACGCTTATCTTAAATATCTATGGGGCTTTAGATAATAATCTGCTGAGTTTATCATAAGTTTATCTGTATAAATCGAAAACCTAAAAACCTACATTATGGATGAGAAACAATCAGCGTCTGGAAAAGACCAAACAAGCTATAACGTAAATGAAAGTAAATGTCCCTTTAGCGGCAAAGTTTTAAGAAAAGGCGCAGGTGGTGGTCCATCCAATCGTGACTGGTGGCCCAACAAGCTAAACCTTAGTATTCTGCGCCAGCATTCGCCACTTTCAAATCCAATGGGAGAAACATTCAATTACACAGAGGAATTTAAAAAACTGGATCTTAAAGTATTGAAGCAAGACCTCTATGATCTGATGACCGACTCACAAGATTGGTGGCCGGCTGATTTTGGTCATTATGGCCCGCTCTTTATCAGAATGGCCTGGCACAGTGCAGGAACCTATCGAATAGGTGATGGTCGCGGTGGTGGCGGTACAGGAAACCAACGTTTTGAACCGGTCAATAGCTGGCCCGACAATGCCAACCTTGATAAAGCCCGATTGCTGCTTTGGCCCATCAAACAGAAATACGGAAAGAAAATTTCCTGGGCAGACCTGATGATCCTGGCCGGAAACTGTGCACTTGAATCCATGGGCTTTAAAACTTTTGGTTTTGGTGGCGGACGGGAAGATATATGGGAACCTGAAGAAGACATCTATTGGGGTTCCGAGGGAGAATGGCTGGCAGATGAACGCTACAGCGGAGATCGTGATCTCGAAAATCCTCTGGCTGCTGTACAAATGGGATTGATTTATGTAAACCCTGAAGGGCCAAACGGCAAACCCGACCCTGTGGCTGCAGCTATCGACATTCGCGAAACCTTTGGCAGAATGGCCATGAACGATTATGAAACAGTTGCATTGATAGCCGGTGGCCATACCTTTGGAAAGACCCACGGTGCAGTGGACTCAGAAAAATATGTAGGGCCTGAACCCGCTGCTGCTCCAATTGAACAGCAAGGCATGGGTTGGAAAAATTCCCATGGCAAAGGGAATGCTGAAGATACCTATACCGGTGGCCCTGAAGTAACCTGGACAGAAACCCCTACCAAATGGAGCAACAATTTTTTTAAAAACTTATTTGAATACGAATACAAACTCACAAAGAGTCCTGCAGGAGCCTATCAATGGGTAGCCAAAAATGCTGAGGAAATCGTTCCGGATGCACATATTGCCGGCAAAAAGCACAAACCCACCATGCTCACTACAGACCTTTCACTGAGAATGGATCCGGAGTATGAAAAAATTTCACGTCACTTTTACGAAAACCCCGATGAATTGGCAGATGCTTTTGCAAAAGCCTGGTACAAACTCACCCACCGGGACATGGGCCCAAAAGTGCGTTACCAGGGTGCGGAAGTGCCAAAAGAAGATTTAATATGGCAGGATCCTTTGCCTAAAGTAAATCACGATCTGATAGACAAAAATGACATTCAGGAATTGAAAACCGAGATCCTGGATTCTGGTTTGTCGGTTTCCGAACTGGTATCTACAGCATGGGCATCTGCATCTACTTTTCGCGGTTCAGACATGAGGGGCGGTGCCAATGGTGCTCGCATTCGTTTGGCTCCACAAAAAGACTGGGAAGTAAACAAACCAAAACAATTGTCAAAGGTGCTGGACAAGCTTTCAAGCATTCAAAATTCATTCAACAAGGCACAATCTGGAAATAAAAAAGTTTCCCTTGCCGACCTGATTGTTTTGGGTGGTGTTGCCGGTATTGAGCAGGCTGCAAAAAATGCCGGACACTCGGTAAAAGTACCTTTCACTCCCGGTCGTAGCGATGCTGCAGAGGAACAAACCGATGTGGAACAATTTGCCTATCTCGAACCAACAGCTGATGCATTCCGCAATTATATGAAAGAAGGCTATTCAGTATCCCAGGAAGAAATGCTGGTGGACAAAGCCCAATTGATGACACTGACTCCTCCCGAAATAACGGTTTTATTGGGGGGCATGCGTGCACTTGATACCAATTGGGACGATTCAAAGCACGGGGTATTCACCGATAAGCCAGGAACTCTGAACAATGATTTCTTTGTAAACCTACTTGATTTGGGAACAAGCTGGAAGGCCACTTCTGATGAACAGACCCTGTTTGAAGGCAGTGACCGCAAAACAGATGAAAAGAAATGGACAGCAACACGTGCCGATCTGATTTTTGGATCAAACTCAGAATTGCGCGCATTGGCAGAAGTATATGGCTCTGCCGACTCGGAAGAAAAATTTGTATCGGACTTTGTAAAAGCCTGGGCCAAGGTGATGGACCTCGATAGATTTGATTTGAAAACCTGAGTTCGATAATTATTTAAGAGCTGAGCAATAAATAATTTCCGAGCACAGGTTGAAGTCCTTGCTTAATCAACTGAAGGTGGCTGTGCAATACGGTCACCTTTTTTTATTTGAAAATCGCGGTTGAATAATTTTGCTATGCGGAAAATAAATTCAAAATATCTTTGCATTCAGGTTTATAGCAAATAAAAAAGCTAAAAATATGCCCGACAGCTCAAAACAACCCAACAATCCACTGCATGGTGTAAAGCTGGCAGATATTTTAGGACACCTGGTAGATACCTATGGCTGGGAAATGCTCGGACAAAAGATTGATATCCGCTGTTTTAATTATGATCCATCTATCAAATCAAGCTTGAAATTTTTGAGAAAAACACCCTGGGCCAGGGATAAAGTTGAAAGTCTTTATTTGTTTTCCTTGAGAGAGGCAAAAAGAAAGCAGCGATGATTGATTATCTTGCTTGCGCCAGCTTTGAGGGTAAGTGGGTACCTTCATCTTTTCAAATGAAAACAATACCTGCCCAATACAAAAGCCCGAATTAGCTTATATTTGTTTTTGCATCAGGTAATTGGGTATTTCATTATGAAAATAGACACTACATTTTATGAACGCTGTATTAGCACGCTTGAAAAGGCTCATTCTTTGCTGTTGAAATCAGATTCTAAGAATATTGATTATGACATGTATCGTTCGGCATGTATTAAGGAATTTGAAATTATTCTTGAGCAAAGTGGAAAGTTGCTTCGTAAAGTATTGAAGCCTTATTTCCATTCCTCAAAAGCAGTGGATAAATTGTATTTCAAGGATTTGTTCAGACAGGCTGTACTTAAAAGCATTATTAGCACTGAAGTTAGCGAGCGGTTTTTGGAATACAGGGACAATAGAAACAACACTGCTCACGATTATGGAGTTAAATTTGCAGAGGAAACACTGAAGCTATTACCCAGTTTTATTGATGACACGAAATTATTAGCAAAAGCAATCAAAGAACAGAACGATGTTGCTGAGGGATAAAGACAGAGTGCGTTTATTGGAAATTTTCAATAAAGTGGAATTGCCCTTTGAAGTCTGGGCCTATGGCAGTCGTGTGAATGGTAAGGCACATGAGGGAAGCGACCTGGATTTGGTGATACGTACCCAAAATCTGCAAGAATTACCTTTTGATATTTTATCGAGTTTAAAAGAAAACATACGAGAAAGCAATATTCCTATTGTAGTAGAATTGTTTGACTGGGCACGCCTTCCGGAAAGTTTTCACTGCAATATTGAAGTTGAGCACGAGGTCTTGTTCAGTAATCTTAAAGTGGGTGTAAATGAACCATCAGCCCAATACAAAAAGGGAAATGGACAAAACAATAAATGAGTGTTTTCAGCTCATCCATTCCACAATTCACTCCTATTTTTAAAACCAGGTCTTCTGAATGAAGTTGTAAAGAGTTTTGCTACAAGCCAGGCAAGTCATCCGATGACTGCTGTTTGTGGAATTTGTGCAACTTCCAATTTACCGAGCAGCTTATGGACCATAGTCATCGGATGACTGAGTGCTGCCTCCTCCCTCTCTTAATAACAGACAGCCAAAATTTACTTAATGTCATCCTTGTACTTTGAAAGACCGAACACTATTATTTTCTTATTTCTCTCATCTACTTTGTACACAATAATGTAGCCCTTAAAAATTAAATCACGAATATTATTACGGTTGAAAAATATTGATTTACGATGTGCATAGGGCAGCCTTTTCAGCTTTTTGAGTTTTTGTAGTACATCGTTCTTGAATTTTCTTGCTGCTCCAGGTTTGTCCTGGGCAATGTAATCCACTTGTTCCTCCAACTTATTACTAAAAGATTTGAGGACATCAATCTTCATGTTTTTTAATTACAGCTTCTAAATTTTGATCCAATTGATCAAGGTCTATTATTTCGGTAGTACCGTTTTCAACTTTTTTCAACTCCCTTTCCATGTAAGCTTGAACGGAAACAAAATCACCGCTTTCCTCAAAGACTTCTATTTCATCTTTTTTAAACTTGCTGAAAAGCCACATTAGATGTTTGTAAACTTTTTCGTGAACCCGAATTCTTAAAGTGATCATGATAAACTGTTTTATAAACTGAATTTACGATTTTTTTCCTGTATGAGCCAAAGTCAGACCACAGTGAAAGCACAAGACATTTTCTTTATCATCAGGACAGCCGTGCAAGTCATCCGATGACTGCTGTTTGTGGAATTCCTGAAACTCCTAAGCTACACGTGTAACCAATAGACCATAGTCATCGGATGACTATGCGTTGCCTGAGAACCCCCCGTTCTTATTAGCAGACAGCCAAAATAACCCCGCCATCCCAACTTTAGGTCTGGTAGGTCTAAAGTACTGGGTCTCCATCTATGAAAACGAACCGTTTGTTTCCGCTTGGATTATAAAATAGTTGGATTGCACAACAAGCTTTTACTTTCTCTATTTCAAGGAAATATTAAAACATTTGATTAAATTCAAGATTATAAGTTGTTTTTAAGAATCTACAATACATGTAATCAATGAGAAAATCCATTGATATTACGGATGAAAAGGTCATAGATAAAATTTATCACATTAGGGGTAAAAATTAATGTTGGACAGAGATCTAGCCGAAATGTACGGAGTTGAGACAAGACGCCTAAACGAGCAAGTTAAGCGCAATAATAAACGCTTTCCTGAAGATTTCATGTTTCAATTGACTGAAAAAGAACTGGAAGATTGGAAATCGCAATATGCGACATCCAATAAGGAAAAGATGGGGATGCGCAAGCTGCCATATGTATTTACAGAACAGGGTGTGGCAATGTTGTCAAGTGTTTTAAACAGTGAAACGGCCATTGAAGTGAATATACAGATCATTCGCATTTTCACCAGGATTAGGGAAGTGCTTTTGGGCAATAAGGATTTGTTGCTTAGAATGGAAAAACTGGAAAAAATGATCCTTGCCCAAAAAAAGGAAACAAATAAGCATGAAGAAGAAATTCAGGTAATATTTAATGCGCTAAAAGAACTTTTAAATCCCCCGCAGCCTGAAAGAAGGCCAATTGGATTTAAAACCAGGTCTTCTGAGTAATAATTATAAAAACATTGGTACAACCAAGACTTGGCTCTAAACCATGCAAGTCATCCGATGACTGCTGTTCATGGGATTTCTGCAAACTCAAACTTTCCGAGTAACTAATGGTCATAGTCATCGGATGACTAAGCGTTGCCAGAGAAACCCCATCTCTTATTAGCAGACAGCCAAAATAACCCCGTCACCCCGACTTTAGACCTACCGGATCTAAAGTACGGGGTCTCCATCTATGAAAATGAGTGTTTGGTTTTCGGATTGATGTCTAAAATCCTTCAAGGTTTTCAAAACCTTGAAGGATTGGCCGAAGCATTTTCGCGCATCCTTGAATGGCTTAGGGGATATTTGAAAACGCACAAGATGGCTAATCTCTATAGCCAGCGCGCCTTGCGCGAGTGGAGCTGTTTATTCTTTTAAAAGTTTGTATGTCTGTTGTGGATAGTCACCTATTTGTAGAAAATAAATTCCTGTTGAAAGAGCTTTTAAACTTATAGTTACTTGTTCTCTATTAATAAAACCTGAATATATTACTCTTCCAGTGTTGTCAAACAAATTAAATGGCTTGTTAAATAGAATGTTGTTTGTTTCAATATTGATTATGTCTAATACAGGGTTGGGATAAATTTTTATGTCAGAAAAATATATTTCGTGTATTGATGTAGAAACATCTTCTTTTGTTGTAAAACTCCAAACTGATGACCACTGCCCCCAAGTTGTACCATTAGAAGCACGAACTTTCCAATGATATGTTTTTGATGGTAGAAGTGTAACAGTATAAGTTGAGTCTGATGTTGTATAGCTCAGTGGACTCGCTGTAAAGCTTTGTGTTGTATCAATTTGTAGTTCGTAACTTGTAGCACCAACATTCTCTGACCACTCAAATATTAATGACGAATACTCTTGATTTGTTGAACTGTTTGCAGGGCTGATAAGATTGAAATTTTCTAATGAGTTTGTTGTAAAACTCCAAGGTGTCGTCCACTGCCCCCAAGTTGAACCATTAGAAGCACGGACTTTCCAATAATATGTTTTTGAAGGCAGAAGTGTAACTGAGTACATTGAATTCGATGTTGTGTATGTTTGTGGGTTTGTTGTAAAACTTTGCGTAGTATCAATTTGTAATTCGTAATTTATGGCACCGGTGTTGTCCGACCAATCCAATACTAGTGATGAATATTTTTGGTTTGTTGAGCTGTTCGCAGGACTAACAAGATTAAAATCCTCTAATGAATACACTATAATGTTTATGTTATTAGAGTATGAACAAAAATTTGAATCCACAACAGTCAATGAAATGTTATTGTTTCCAATGTTATTAATATCACCAATGAAGTACATCTGATAATTATTAGCTGCATTGTTTGACCAAGAATATGAGTTCATTTGTACAGGCCCAGTCAATTCTATTGAATCGCCTACATAAATAGTTGTGTCATTTCCTAATGAAAAAACAGGCGGATTTGCAGCGCCTATGTCACATAGCGTAAGTGCCCAAAGACCACCAATGTTAGAACCACCAGACGCACCAAAGTATAAAATATTATCATATATTACATAGCTATTGTCTGCACCATTAGAAACAGAATTAGATGTGCCGCTATTTAAGTCGTAAATTAGGAATGGATTTGAATTAGAAACTGAAAGTGAATTATTATAGCACCATAATTCTCTTCCATTAGTCCCATTGTTAGCATTGAATATTAATCTGTTACCAAAAACTTTTAAATTGCTTGGAATTGAATAATTGCTGCCAGCATATATATCTGCGACTAATGTGGGGGTATTAATACCATCATATTTCCATAATTCGGTACCAAATTGATCATGACCGGCAAAGTATAATGTGTCATCTAAGATTGTTTTATATAATGCAAGTCCACCGTAAGGACTTGGATCAATATCATATACTTTTTGTGGTAGTAAAGTACCATCATAGACCCACAACTCAGAACCTGTTCCATCATCCGCACTAAAATACATGTTGTTTTTGTATAAAATAAAATCAGAAGGATTAGAACCATTTGAAGAAACACTTGAACTATTATTAGGATTGATATTCATCAGCATCACTGGATTAGTGGCAGAAGTCGGTATTGTGTTATCGTAAACCCAAAGTTCGTCACCGGTGGATGTGTTATTTGTTGCCGAAAAGTACATTTTATCTTGGAAAACAAATGGTTTAAAATTATTTGAAGTTTTTATTGGATTAACAAATTGATTTACCAACTGTTGTGGATTTGTTCCACTAACAGGTAGACTGTCATCAAACACCCAAATTGTTCGTGGGGTATTGGCTGATATTTCAAAATACAACTTATTGTCTTGTATAGCTAAGCCGTTTGCTCTTGGGCAAATATATCGAGGATTAGTTTGAGAAATAGGTTGATTGTCAACATATGAATATAACGCATTATTGGTGGTGAAGAATAATTTTCCATTATATTCAAAATACTTTCGCGGGAAAGTGCTAGTTGATGAAGTGTCTAAATCAATAAGCATTTTAGGGTTTGTAGCTGATATTGACATGCTATTGTCATAAACCCACATTTCATTACCACTACTTGGTGAAGAAGCTGAGAAATAAAGTTTGTCATTGAAAACATACAAGTTTGTTGGAACACTAACTCCTAAATCATGAATATGTGTAGGTTGTCCTTGTTGTCCGAGAGTATTCAAGGAAATAATCGTAAAAACGAATAAAATTAATCTGGTCACATTTATAAATTTATAATGTTTTCTAATTTCGAGTTAACGTAAACTTGCTACTCATTTTTAAAGATTCATAAAGATATAAAATATTATAAATCGGGAAAAACTTCAAGATTCCCTGCCCGTCTTGGCAGCACTCAATAACCTCCATTTCCGTAAATGTATTAAAAAATGCAAACCCGTGTAAGGGATTGAAGCGGCATACTTTTGGGCTGGGACAATTTTAGTGTTGCGGGCTTTAAGAAAGCGACCAGAGGAAGCTCTTTTTAAAGCCCATTTGCAACACTTTGTCCCCAGCCCAAAAGATAGAGCGAAAAGCCCGCCCGATAGGGGACACCCTGTTTATTGCTTTATTTGGCTATTTATTCATTTGATTATTGAATGTAGATTGATTGGTTTTTCTTCACCAAAAATCCCTCACCCACCAAATGACATTTTGACAGAAAATGCATAACTTTGCGCATTCAAAATGAAGTGCAATGCCGGAGGAAGAAATACTATTTAAAACTACTGATAAGCAGATAGACGAAAGCAAGCAGGGAGCGGTTTACCAGCCCGAATCCTCAAAAGCATCGAATGAAAACGGCAAGCGTTTTTACATAGAAAGCTATGGCTGCCAAATGAACTTTGCCGACAGCGAAGTGGTGGCCTCCATTTTACAGGAAAATGGCTTTAGCGCAGCAGCAAACTATGACACTGCCGATTTGATCTTGATCAATACCTGCGCCATTCGCGAGAATGCCGAACAGCGGGTGCGCAACAGGCTCAAGCAATTCAATAAAGTAAAAAAGCAAAAACCAGAAATGTTGGTGGGCGTGCTGGGCTGCATGGCCGAGCGATTGAAATCCAAATTTTTGGAACAGGAAAAACTCGTAGATATAGTGGTCGGCCCCGATGCCTACAGGGATTTGCCAAAATTGGTAGAGGAAGCCGATGCGGGGCAAAAGGCCGTAAATGTGCTGCTCTCCAGGGAAGAGACCTATTCCGAGATCAATCCCGTACGCTTGAACAGCAATGGTGTGTCGGCTTTTGTGTCGATCACCCGGGGCTGCGACAATATGTGTTCTTTCTGTGTGGTGCCCTTTACACGGGGCAGGGAGCGCAGCAGAGATCCGCAATCGATCGTAAAGGAAGCTACGGAATTGTTTGAAAGGGGCTTTAAGGAAATCACCCTTTTGGGGCAAAATGTGGACTCTTATCTGTGGTATGGCGGTGGTGCCAAAAAGGATTTTGACAAACAAACGCAAGATGTAAAAGATGCCGCAGTGCACTTTGCCGATCTATTGGAAATGGTGGCGAAAATCAGTCCCAAACTGCGTGTGCGCTTTTCTACTTCCAATCCCCGCGATATGGTGGACGATGTGCTGCACATGATTGCCAAATACGACAATATTTGCAATTATATCCACCTTCCCGTTCAGTCGGGCAATAGCAATGTGCTGGAGCGCATGAACCGTGGTCACAATCGCGAGTGGTATTTGGATTTGGTCGGACGCATTCGCAAAATCATTCCCGACTGTGGACTTTCTACCGACATCATCACTGGCTTTTGCGATGAGACAGAGGAAGAGCACCAGGATACTTTGAGCCTGATGAAGGAAGTGGGCTATGATATGGCCTATATGTTTTTCTATTCCGAACGCCCGGGTACGATGGCGGAGCGAAAATTTGAAGACAATATTCCATTGGCCACCAAAAAGAGAAGATTGCAGGAAGTGATCGATATTCAAAAAATAAATTCCGAGCAAAGCAATATCAGGGAATTGGGAAAAACCTTTGAAGTATTGATAGAAGGCGTTTCCAAAAAATCAGACCAAGAATTGTACGGTAGAAATACCAAAAACCAAGTGATTGTATTTCCCCGCGAGGATTATCAAAAAGGGGATTATGTAATGGTAAAAGTAGAAACATGTACTTCTGCCACATTGATAGGAAAAGTGATAAAAGCATAATATTTGGAATTACAAGCATTAAAACAACGATTTGGAATCATAGGGAATTCTCCCGCATTGAACTATGCCCTGAGCATTGCACAGCGGGTAGCGCCCACCAATCTTACGGTATTGATTACGGGAGAAAGCGGTGTGGGCAAGGAAATATTCTCCAAAGTGATCCATAACCTGAGCACAAGAAAGCACAATGCTTTTATAGCCGTGAACTGCGGGGCCATTCCCGAGGGCACGATTGATTCTGAATTGTTTGGTCACGAAAAAGGCTCCTTTACCGGGGCATCGGACAGTAGAAAAGGATATTTTGAATATGTGGCAAACGGCACTATTTTTCTGGATGAAATAGGGGAGATGCCGCTTTCCACACAGGCTCGTTTGTTGCGTGTATTGGAATCTGGCGAATACATTCGCGTGGGCTCTTCCAAAGTGCAGAAAACGGATGTGCGCGTGATTGCTGCCAGCAATGTGAATTTGATGGAAGCCGTGAAAAAAGGAAAATTCAGGGAAGACCTCTATTACAGGCTGAGTACGGTTCCCATTATCGTGCCGCCACTGCGCGACCGGAAAGAAGACATTCATTTACTGTTTAGAAAATTTGTAGCAGATTTTTCCGACCGGCACAAAACCACGCCCATTCATTTGGATGAAGAAGCACAAAGTTTATTGGAGAAACACAGTTGGCCCGGAAACATTCGCGAGCTGAAAAATATTGCAGAACAAATCTCAGTTTTGGCACAAAGCAAAACAGTGGGTGCAGAAGAGCTTAAAAAATACATCCCCGAATTTGGGATTTCCAAACTTCCTGCTGTGGCCTCTTTTTACAGATCGGAAAATGGTGGACAAGGCTCCGGCTCAGAAAAAGGGCAAGGTTTTTCAGGAGATTTTACCGAAAGGGATATATTGTACAAACTGTTCTTTGATATTAAGAAGGACATCAACGATATGAAAAAATTTCTTTTTGACCATTATACGGGCAGCACTTCTACACCTCCTTCATCAAGTTACATGCCGGGAGCTCAGGAACAGGATTACGAATCCCGTGAAGAGCGGCAGGCATCAATAGCTTCAAGAAAAGAAAACCCAATTATCATCAACAGTCCGAATTATGAAGACGAGGATGTGGAAGAATCTTTGAATATTGCCGAAAAAGAACGCGAACTGATTATCCTGGCGTTGAAAAAGCACAAAGGCAAGCGCAAGGATGCAGCCCTCGACCTGGGTGTTTCCGAACGCACTTTGTACCGCAAAATCAAGGAATATAAAATTCAGGAATAATGGTGCATTTTATAAAATACACAGCAATTGTTGTTTTTTCATTGGTATGGCAAAGCTGTGGTGTTTATTCATTTACCGGTGCTTCTATTTCCCCTGAAATAAAATCCGTTACCGTCAATACTTTTGAAAACCGCTCGCAAAATGGATCGGTAGAGCTTTCACAATTGCTGACCAATGAACTGAAAGACAAATTTATCAGGGAAACAGATCTGAGAATGGTGGATTTCAATGGCGATATTGAATTTACAGGTACAATAGTTAACTATCAGTTGAGTGGACAGGCACCCACAGGAGATCAGACCACTGCTGCTCAGCGATTGACCATAGGAGTTTCGGTGGAATATTTCAATAATAAAGAAGAAGGTAAAGGTTATAAAACCACATTTTCAAGATTTGCTGAATTTGATGACAGTCAAAGTTTTGAAAATGTGAAAGATGAACTTTACAATGATATTTTTGAACAGCTGGCCATTGAGATTTTCAATAAAGCACTGGTAAACTGGTAATGGAAAAGGCACAATTAATAGAACTACTCAAGTATCCTGCACAATCTGGCATATTGGAAAAAACCCAGCTTGAAACTGCTTTGGAGCAATACCCCTATTGCAATAGTTTGCATTTGCTCGCAGCCAAAAAAGCGCGTCTGCTAAATAAGCAGAATCAGGCTGATCTCCTTTTTAATGCCGCATTACATGCCTGTGATAGAAAGCAGCTGTATTATTTTATAGAGACAGAAACAGCACAGCAGAAAAACACATCGGATAAGCAAAATATAGAACAAGATATTTCCCCTGATTTGATAGACAGTTTGAAAAAGGGTGCTTCAAGTAAAACAAAAGAAAAAGCAGTTGCACAAAAAAAGGCTGTTTCTGAAGTGAAAAATACAAGCCCAAAAGTTCAAAAAACAGCAGAACAACCGGTGGAAAAAACTAAAGCTGCTGTTCCTGAAAAAAAGAAAAAGGCAAAGCAAGATAAAGCTTCTGAATATTCGTTTATCGGCTGGCTGAATTTTGTAAAAAACAACAAAACCACAATAGAGCAAGAAGATCATACACAAGAAGAAGTTCAGGAGATGGATGATCAAATCAAAGCACATGCCTATGAAGCCGAACTGATAAAAACAGCTGCAGAGCTTAAGGATGTTGCCGATAAAAAATCTAAAGCCGAAGACCAAAAAAATGAAGTGCTGGAGAAGGATGTGGATGAAATGGCGCGAAAAAGTTCAGACGAACAACAAAGTAATATTACAGAAACTTTGGCCATAATATTTGAAAATCAGAATAAATACACCAAAGCCATAGAGGCTTACGAATTTTTAAGTTTGAAATATCCTGAAAAAAGCAGTTTCTTTGCAGGGAAAATTGAAAATCTAAAAAATAAACTATAATGTACGTTTTTCTCACAGTCATCATGATTATAATTTGCGTGCTGCTCATTGCAGTAGTACTGATCCAAAACCCCAAAGGCGGTGGATTGGGCGCTGGGTTTGGCGGTTCTACCAGTCAGATCATGGGGGTAAAGAGAACTTCGGATTTCCTCGAAAAATCAACTTGGTCGCTTGTAATTGGGCTGCTTGTATTAAGCCTGGCTTCAGGATTCTTCATTCCCGATTCCAATATGAAAAAGCAACAGGAAAAATCTGCTATTGAAGACAAGGTGAATGACAATATTCCCACACTACCTTCTGATGAAGGCTTCCCCGATCTGGGAGATGAATAGTTCTCAAGAAATCCTAAGCTCTAATATCTAAATCCTAAACAAGCTCCAATATCTAATTTATCAATGTTTTAAACATTTGAGATTTAGGATTTTGATTTTGTTTAGGGTTTAGTGCTTGGTATTTAGGGTTTGACAAATTGCACTGATGATGCGCTAACACACATCCTTATGAATATTTCATCCTTTTAGGGCTATGAATTTTCACCCCAGGTTATTCCCTGTAAATGTCACCTCTTACTTTAAAACTGCTGCTGATATTGATTTCAATATCCCGGCTTACTGTTGTATTGTTCACAATATTCACTCTGTAAACAAATGTTTCATTGCTCAGGTATGCTTTGTAATTTTTGCTGCTTTGCATTTCCAGCTCGATACTTCTGCCCACTTCCTCCGAAATATCGCTAATAGAAGCAATAAGTGTTTCGTCCAGTCCTTCGGCATCAATATACACTTTAATAGATTTAGCAAAACCAAAACTCTGATTGTTTGGGCTTAAAATGCCCAGGCTAAAGGCATCAATATTTATGTACTCAATCAGTTCTGCCCGTGTATCCTGATCTTTAAATTCCTGCTCTGCATTGGTACTGATATCTGAAGTATAGCGATTGAGTGGAACATCTACAGAAGAACCGGCAGGCACTTTAATGCCACTGTCAAAAGACATATCAAATTCACTGATTTCTTTCTCTTTTTTTCCGCAGGAAAAGAAAACAAAACACAAGCAGAAATATACAATAAGTTGACGCATCAATAGAGTATTTTTTGTACTGCGAAATTAAGGAATTATATACCGCTACTGTCAGGTTCTAGAAAATCAATACAATGCTCTGAAATATTGACAGGGAAATAACTGAGAAGCTGAAAAAAATCCACTTAAACAGCAATAATGACAGTATTTCTGCTTTGGCACAACTAATGCTATAAGGAGGACATTGAATCATTCAATAATTAACCAAATAAAAAATTAAGAAAAATGGCAAAAAAATTAGCTATTAAACCGCTTGCCGATAGAGTAGTGGTAAAACCTGCTCCGGCAGAATCAAAAACTCAATCAGGATTGATCATTCCCGATTCAGCAAAGGAGAAACCACAAAAAGGTGAAGTATTAGCAGTGGGTCCGGGTAAAAAAGACGAACCTACAGAATTGAAAGTAGGTGATTCTGTACTTTACGGAAAATATGCGGGGCAAGAAATCAGTATCGATGGAGAAGATTACTTGATCATGCGTGAATCCGATGTAATCGCAGTAGTTTAAAAAAAAGTTTAAAATTTAATTAACCAATTAAAAAATAATCAATAAAATGGCAAAACTAATTAAATACGATGCGGAAGCAAGAGATGGTCTCAAGAGAGGCGTTGATGCTTTGGCAAATGCAGTAAAAGTAACATTGGGCCCCAAAGGGCGAAATGTGGTAATTGATAAAAAATTCGGTGCACCTACCATTACCAAAGATGGTGTAACGGTAGCAAAGGAAATTGAGCTGGAAGATCCAATTGAAAACATGGGTGCTCAATTGGTAAAAGAAGTGGCTTCTAAAACTTCTGACCTAGCAGGTGATGGTACAACTACCGCAACAGTTTTGGCTCAAGCCATAATTACGCGTGGTTTGAAATCAGTTGCAGCAGGTGCGCACTTGATCGATTTGAAAAGAGGAATGGACAAAGCTGTTGCTTCTATTGTTGCCGATCTTGATAAGCAAAAGAAAACCATTGGCGATGACATTAAGCAAATAGAGCAAGTGGCTACAATTTCTGCTAATAACGATTCTGAAATTGGTAAATTCATTGCCAAGGCCATGCAGAAAGTAGGTCGCGAAGGTGTGATTACCGTAGAAGAAGCCAAAGGAACTGAAACTTATGTTGATACCGTAGAAGGTATGCAGTTCGACAGAGGCTACCTTTCTCCATACTTTGTAACCGATACAGAGAAAATGGAAGCAGAATTGGAAAACCCTTACATCTTGATTCACGACAAGAAGATTTCCAATCTAAAAGATTTACTTCCAGTATTGGAAGCTGTAAATCAAAGTGGACGTCCGTTGTTGATCATTTCTGAAGATTTGGAAGGTGAGGCATTGACTGCATTGGTAGTGAATAAAATCCGTGGATCATTGAAAGTAGCTGCTGTGAAAGCTCCTGGCTTTGGCGACAGAAGAAAGGAAATGTTGCGCGATTTGGCCATCCTTACTGGTGGAGAAGTTGTTACCGAAGAATTGGGTCACAAATTGGAAGAAGTAACAGTTGACATGTTGGGAACTGCTGAAAAAGTAGTGATCAATAAAGACAATACCACTGTAGTTAACGGTGCCGGAGATGACAAAGCCATCAAAGCACGAGTGGAAGAAATCAAAGCTTCTATTGAAAACACTACATCTGATTACGACAAGGAAAAATTACAAGAGCGTTTGGCTAAATTGGCCGGAGGCGTTGCTGTAATTTATGTGGGTGCAGCTTCTGAAGTTGAAATGAAAGAGAAGAAAGACCGTGTGGATGATGCACTACATGCTACCCGTGCCGCTATTGAAGAAGGTATCGTAGCAGGTGGTGGTACAGCTTTTATCCGATCTTTATTGGTATTGGATAAAGTGAAAACCGTAAATGCAGATGAGAAAACAGGTGTGGATATCATCAGAAGAGCAATTGAAGAACCATTGCGCCAAATTGCTAGCAATGCGGGTGTTGAAGGTTCTATCGTAGTTCAAAAAGTGAAAGAAGGCAAAGGTGATTATGGATTCAATGCCAGAACCGAAACCTATGAAAACCTTTTTGAAACTGGTGTAATCGATCCTAAGAAAGTGACCCGTATAGCACTTGAAAATGCTTCCTCTATTGCCGGAATGGTATTGACTACCGAAACGGTAATCGTGGACAAGCCAGAGGAGAATGAAGGTGGAGGCGGAATGCCTGCCGGTGGTGGAATGCCCGGAATGGGTGGCGGAATGCCCGGAATGATGTAATGGGTTAATCCCATATTATAAATCTGAAAAACCGCTTCAATTAGTTTTGGAGCGGTTTTTTTTCGTGAGACTGTTCATGGTTTCACTGTATTCCGAACTCTGCTTGTTACTCTGGATTATGTGTGAATGATGTAACTCTTTTCTAAAATTGTGTAAGATTAAAGGTTAAAAGGTATGCAACTTCATGCTGTGAAATTATTCACACAAGTCCACAAATAGTGGGAACAAAAATTCTAATAAAATGACAAGTAAAAAATTATTAACAACCCTTGTAATGGTAGCGGCAGTGTTGCTTTACGGGTGCAAAAAAGACGATGATACAACTGTTGGGAATAAAGACAATCCTTTTGAGATTCCTTCACAAAAAGATAATCAAGATAAAGTATCGCTGGGAACATCCGCTTCTACATTTGCAGTGCTTGGTGGTTCGGCCATTACCAATACCGGTGAAACAACTATTACCGGTGATCTTGGATTAGACCCAGGTTCTTCGGTCGATGGATTTCCTCCCGGAATATTAAATGGCACAGAATACATTAATACGCCATTGACAGATCTTGCAAAGCTGGATTTAACAGCAGCTTACAATGATGCTGCCGGAAGAACTTCCACGGATATAGTTGCTTTAAATGGAAATATAGGTGGTCTTACACTTACACCAGGACTATACAAATCCACTTCATCACTTGAGATTTCTTCAGGAGATCTTACTTTTGATGCAAAGGGAAATGCAAATGCTACTTTTATCATTCAAATAGCATCTACGTTTACTACAACGCCCGGACGTAAAGTTATTCTTAGTGGTGGTGCTTTGGCATCAAATATCTTTTGGCAAGTATCCAGTTCTGCAAGTTTTGGAACGACTACTGTTATGAAAGGTACAGTTATGGCACTTGAATCTATCACTTTTGATACTGGTGCAACGCTTGATGGCAGGGCATTGGCGAGAAATGGTGCAGTAACCATGCAAGCCAATACTATTGTGAAAAAGTAGATTAAAACAACAAATCGCTTAACAACCTGAAAGACTGCTTCATTAACTGGAGCGGTCTTTTTCTTTTTCCAAAACTACAAGTACGGAACTGTAGTTTTCACTGCTCAAAAGGCCGGTACTTAATTCTGTATTATTTGTAATGCTTTTCAATTCCCAAGCTTTGGCAGCGTGTTTATTCAGTATTCTTTCAAGTTCAATTACAGAACCTGGTGTGTCAATGATAGAATACTTTGTATGATTTCATAGCTGATTCTTGTTCCACTGTGATTTTTATTGTCATGCCGGACTACCCAAGGGATGTGTCAGACTCACAGGAGGTTTAATATAATCGAAGGAATATAAAGCCATAACTTTACATTATGCCTGAAAATATAATTAAAATTAAAGTCATTCCCAATGCCAAAAAGCCAGAAGTAAGTGAATTTGGTAATGGATTAAAAGTAAAGGTCAATGTACCTGCTGAGGGAAACAAAGCCAATAAAGCTGTGATTGAAATACTTGCTGCTTATTTTAGTGTAAAACCTGTACAGGTTTCACCATGACAATGAAAATCACCATTTTGGTATTTTCCATTTCATCTGTTTAAAATTTATTTTTAGCGGTCAGATGCCTGCCTGTACTAGCTGTTTCGGCAAAGGCAGGGAACTCACAATACCAAAAAATTTTAATAAGCTCATGTATGCCAAAATTTTTTGGCATGTTCGTTTCATGATAAATTATTGATTTTCATTCGTCAAATTATGCAATTGCTTTTCAATTGCATAATGAGGGTTAAAATTATAAGGGGTTTACACAGCCAAAATAAAAGTATAATTATCGGATAGGGGAGCGGGGAATCAAGCGGCATTTACTTTTTTGAGTACAAGCTTTTCTATACTACTTCTCAATTCTTCGGGCTTGAAAGGTTTTGTGATGTAATGATTTACACCACTTTCTATAGCGCGTTTTTTCTCAACGGTAGTAGCTGATGCTGAAAGTGCTATGATAGGTAGTTTTTTGATTTTGGCATTTCTGATTTTGCGAATCTTTTTGGTAGCCTCATATCCATCCATTACAGGCATTTGAAGATCCATCAATATCAAATCGGGAGTGTTTTCTTTTATGCTGTCAATGGCCTGAACACCATTTTCAGCTATACTTATTGTAATGTCCCATTTTTCTAAAAAGCGGGTAGCGATTTTCCTGTTGATAGGATTGTCTTCCACAACGAGTATATGTATCCCTTTCAGTGACTTCTTGTTGCTGTTCAGTTCTTTTACAGCTTCTTTTACTCCAACCTGACTGTAACTCAGAGGAAGTGTGAAAGTAAATTCTGAACCTTTACCTACTTTGCTTTCAATACTGATACTTCCATTTTGAAGTTCTATAAGTTTTTTTGTGATGGTAAGTCCCAGCCCAGTTCCTCCATAGAGCTTGTCGTTCTTGTGAGAGTGAACCTGTGTAAAGCTGTCAAAGATGTTTTGCTGTTTTTCTTTTGGAATACCAATACCACTGTCTTTTACTTTTACAGTGAGTTCTGCTTTGTTGTTTTTATTGAAATTACAATTTGCATGTATGCTCACTTTGCCTTTATGGGTAAATTTGATGGCATTAGAAATTAGGTTGTTCAATATTTGATTGAGTCTGTTAGGATCACCATTAAATTGCTGAGGAATATTTTTATCGAAATGCAGTTCAAGTGCTATTTCTTTTTCCTTAGCACTTACAGAATGTAGCTTTTCGATCTTGCTAAAGAGTTTCCTTGGGTCAAATGCCTCATTGCTCAAGCTTAATTTTCCTGCATCAATTTTCGATAAATCAAGAATATCATTGATAATAGCCAATAGATTATTTGCAGAAAATTTCAGGATTTCCAGATTTTCCTGTTCTTCCTTGTCAGGATTTTGATCCATCAGTAAATTGGTACATCCGATAACTGCATTCATAGGAGTACGCAACTCGTGACTCATAGTAGAAAGGAAATGTTCCTTGGCTTTCATAGCATCTTCAGCCAGTTCTTTAGCAAAATTGAGTTCGCGCTCTTTTTCTTTCATAGCAGTAATATCCTCTGAAACAAGCACATAGTTTAATACCTGATTTTTATCCCCTATAATAGGTGCAATACTAGCCAGGTGGGTTTTTATCTGGTTCTGATTGTCAATAAAACTGATCTCGCCCTTCCAGTTTTTTCCATTGTTCATTTTTTCGACCAGCTTTTTAAGGTTTTTTTCTCCTTTTAAACCAAATTCCCAAATTTTACGTCCTTCCACCTCGTTGTCAGGTGTTTTCGTGAAGTTCACAAATTCCGGGTTCGCATATTTAATGCAGCCGTCTTTTTCAAGAATTACAACAGCAGAGGGAGAGTAATTGATAGCCGCTGAGAATATTTGCAGGTCTTTTTCTGTTTTCTTTTGCTCTGAAATGTCTATGATAGAGCCGTCATAATAAATGACATTGCCCCTTGAATCACACACAGGTGTTTGGCTAATAATGGCCCAAAATGCCTGCCCGTTTTTTTTCAGCAGCAATACTTCTTTATTTCTTACAGTTTCATTCCTTTCCATAGCCCACAAAAAATTATTGCAAGTGGTTTTTTGTGCGAAATTGATAGGGTAATTCTGTTTATTGATATTTTCCATTTTACGAAAGCCGAGCATGCTTAAAAAGTGCTCGTTGCAGTATATAAGATGATGATGTGCGTCCATCCTGTAAATACCGTGCAACACATTATTGTTAATGGATTTTAAAAGTGCTTCATTCGACCGGAGTTTTACAAATGCTGCCTGGCGCTCGTTATTGGTCAAATATCCCAGTATCAGAACAGTGAAAATCAGAAAGCCCAAAGTTGTATTAGGCCAGTTGAACTGTTGTGTTAGGGCTACTAAAAAAGTAAATTCCAGTACATTAAAGAGGATGTATGCGCTAAGTATTTTTTTGTTGTTGATAAAAATAAGGGTTGACACAACTCCTACAAGCAGCCCCATTTTGTAACCCGGATCAAAATCATTTATTAGCAGGAGATAGTAGAAGTGGAAATTGAACATGAACATGATGAAGGTCAGCAGGGTCTCGAAATTTTTATTTGCCCAGGCTGATTTGTAAGAGTAGGCAACTGTAGATAATCCAATCAGACTTAGTCCCAGTCGCATCCACAGTGGATCATTTCCTTCAGTATTCAGTATATTGATAAAAATACCAAAAGAAAAATATAAGACACATGCTAATGAAAATATGAGCTTATAGTTGGTTCTTGAGCCATCCTTGAATAATTTGTCTATGAAAGAAATGCTCATTTGATTTGCTTTTGAATATTAGATGTGTTCTTTTACGGTAAAAGACTTAGAAAGTTTTAAGTGAAAAGCGCAAAAAAATAATTTTCCCCCAAGTAGAATACATAGTCTTGAATATCTTATTGTTAGAGTAGGAAAAATATATTTCGGATTCCCGGAGGAAAAATAAGACTGCACATTAGCCTTTGTTACCTGAGTGATTCTTTGAAAAGGCAATTGTCTTATAAATAATTTGCCTTCTAAAATTATTTATCCCTTTTTCTGAAATCAATATTGTAAAAAACAGCAGTTTGAAGCAGGTGTTGTGTTGTTGCAGTAGTTTGAGCAAGGTATCCGACTTCAATGGACAGCATTGAAGTCCACCTGAAACCCAAGGCACCATACAAGCGATTTCTGTCAAAAGGCTGCTCATCTATATGTATAAAAATTTCATCGTAAAGTGTTAAATAGAGTGTTTTAGCTTTCAACTCAGCATTATTTATGGGAACACTAACACGCAGGAAATATCTGAAGCGATTGAGGTAATTGCTCGAATGTTCTGTTTTTAGCCATCTTTGTTCAATTCGGTAGCGGTGCTGAAAAAAGACCCGGCTAATGTTATTGAGCATCAAGTATTGCTGCCAAATCCGGTTTTCTGAGACTTGAATACCGGGATTTGCATCTTTATCAAAAGCATGATTATGGATACGGCCATAGCCGGCTGTTACTGAGTGTTCTGAATTGATATGATAATTGATGCCTCCTCTGAGCAAAAGCTGCTCTGTATTGGGCAACACTTCATAGCTTCGGTATTGTATTTCGCTGTGCAGACTCCAGTTTTTGTGAAAACGGGTTTGGTTGAAGCCCATTAGCCAGTAGCCCAGCTTACTTTCATTATTTTGTGAAAATAAAACATTCGCCAGCAGAACAAACAATGCAGTGCAAAGTGTGTGGTGCATTTAAAAATCAATTTTTGATCGTTTTCAAAATCAGTTCTGTGAGAAATTCGGTGGTGTCTTTTATCTGATCTTTTGTGACTTCTGTGAGATAGGGCAGATGCTCTGCAAAATATTTCTGGCTGTGTGAACTTTCAATAGTAGTAGAAACCAGCGCTGTAGGAAAGCGGTATTCGGGATTGATCTCTTTTATGATGTCCGAAATCTGCTGACATAATCTTTGGTAGCTTTTAAACAGCCCTTCTTTGTTTTCCCTATCCACTTCTTTTGTGAGATATACTTTTGAAGACTCTGCAATTACAATGTTATAGAGTGCTACTTCATCAATGTATTTGTAGTTGTCGTCTTTTTCAATCGGCTCGGAAAGTTTCTTAATTGCAATTTTCAGTCGTTGCTCTGCTGATGAAATATTGTAGGAAGCTGTATCAATTTTGTATTTCATCCAAATCCAATACCAGGACAAAAGGTAAAAAAGCAGTTTGTGCTTGTTTTTAAAATAGCGATAAACAGAAGGCTCTGTAATCCCTATTTTTTTCGCCAATTTTTTAAAAGTAAAAGATTCAAAACCTATTTTACTGATCAGCAAAATGCTGTGTTCAATAATGCTTTTGCCCACTTCAGAAGAATTGGGATCTTTCAGAAAAAGTCTGTCATCAATATTAAGAACAACCTTTATACCTTCGTCCTGCATCACATAACCTGTGTTTTGAAGAAATACCTCTATTTACCTGGTTTGAATTGATATCTCTTGCCAGCTTATTTCAAAGTAGCGAAAATATACTAAACAGCTTTGTTATAAAAATTTACTTTTCCGCTCTCTACATCGTACATGGCTCCTACAAGTCCAACAGCTCCGCTATTGATCATCTCAGCCAGGTCGGGGCTTTTAGCTTTGATTTGTTTCAGCACATGCTCTACATTGAGTTTTGCTACATTTTCTACAAACTCAGCATTGCTCGAATTTCGATTTTCTTTAGTAGTGGTTTCAGCTTCAATAGCCGGTTTTATCTTATTCACCAGGGCAGTAAGATTTCCGAGCTCAACATTATCACAGGCGCCTTTCACAGCTCCACATTTGCTGTGGCCAAGTACTACTATTAATTTCGATCCGGCAGCCTTGCAGGCAAATTCCATACTTCCCAGTACGTCTTCATTTACAATATTTCCAGCTACACGGCAGGTGAAAATATCTCCAATTCCCTGATCGAAAATAATTTCACAGGGCACGCGCGAATCAATACAGCCCAGCACTATGGCAAAAGGTGCCTGTCCCTTTGCGGTATCTTCCAATTGTTGCTTCAACTCACTCGAGTAGCCAAGTGATTGGGAGAATTTTTCGTTTCCCTTTTTTAAAATCTCCAAGGCCTCTGCTGGCGAAAGATTTTCTTGATTTGCTTTGGTCATTGTTTTTTTCATTGCTACTTATTTTTTTATTTAAAAATTAAATTTCAATTCCTTTTATTTCCAACTCAATGTTTTTGTCTTTAGCACTTATTTTAAAATCCCTGATAATTTCCAAAACATCAAAGGCTATTACTTTTGATCGAGTACCATCAATAATTACTTTCGAATCTTTGGGAATATTGTTTAGTTGTTGCAAAATGCTTCCTTTATTGAGGAAAGTAACTTCTTCTGAAAGTTTTATTTCAAACTCGTGCTTGTCTTTTTCTCCATTTGTAGTAAAATAGAACGGATTTTTGTAGTTGTTTTTCAATACGAAAAATATACCCACGGCCATACCAATTCCAATACCTTTAAGAAGGTCAGTAAATACGATACCTACAATGGTAGCCATAAAAGGAATAAACTGCTCCCAGCCATTTTTGTACATCTGCTTAAACAATTCGGGCTTGGCCAATTTATAACCCACTATAAACAGAATAGCTGCAAGTGCAGAAAGTGGGATTAAATTCAATATGCCTGGAATTGCAATAATGCTGATCAAAAGTAAAAAACCGTGAATGATGGCGGACATTTTAGTCCTGCCACCAAAGGAGATATTGGCAGAACTTCTAACGATCACTTGTGTAATGGGCAAACCTCCAATAAACCCTGATACGATATTTCCAAGTCCCTGGGCTTTTAGCTCACGGTTGGTAGGTGTTACTCTTTTATGGGGATCTAATTTGTCAGTAGCTTCTACGCAAAGTAAAGTTTCCAAACTTGCCACTATTGCCAATACTATAGCAATCAAGTATAAATTAATATCCGTAAATACGGAAAGGCTAAAATCTGGTGTGGTAAATTGACCGAAAAATGATGATACCCCGTCTGCTACTGGAATGCTCACCAATTGTTTGTCGTAAAAGCTAAATGAAGTTGCACCGCTGGCAAAAAACAAGTTAAACCCAATTCCAGCAAGCACCGCTACAAGAGGTCCCTGTATTACTTTGAAAATTTTATGTTTTTTCATCAATACGACCTCCCACAAAATTAAAATGAACAGGCACACAACTGATGTAATAACTGCTGCCGGAGAAATATAATCCAGCATTTTTATCAATTCAGAAAAAGTGGTTTCTCCATCTCTTTGTACAAAAGACAAATCTCCTTCGTAATTTTCGTCATACCCAATTGCATGGGGTATTTGCTTTAAAAAGATGATTATTCCAATTCCCGAGAGCATTCCCTTAATGACAGAACTGGGAAAATAATAGGCTATAATTCCCATTTTGGCATAGCCCATTGCCAATTGGATTACACCAGCCAATACTACTGCTACCAAAAATGCTTCCCACGAGCCCATGGTGGTGATGGCATCTAATACTATTACAGCAAGGCCGGCTGCTGGACCACTAACGCCCAAAGGAGATCCACTTGCTGCCCCAACTACTATACCGCCAACTATTCCTGCAATTACACCTGCAAAAAGCGGTGCGCCAGAAGCTAAGGCAATACCGAGACATAAGGGAACGGCAACAAAAAATACGACAATACTGGCGGGCAGATCACTTTTAATGTGTTTGAAGAGGTCTTTCATGGAATTTCTATCTTAGGGTTTAAATTTAGTTAGTAATACTATTGCTGATCAAAGGTAATGCTAATAGTTAGATTTCAAATGTTTTTCTAACAGTGTTTAAGCCCCTTTGTTTAAAATCAACATTTTTTAACAAATCACGCTGTGAGATTGCTATGGACACTAGTGCTTTCTTGCCTTCTAACATATTACCTGAAGCTGCATTACGGTAGATCCGCAATTGTTGCGAAAAGCTTTTACAAAATATATTTAATAGGGATTGAGGCTAAATGGTTTTTGAGAGGTGTATTACGCTTGATGTTCTTCTCCTGCTATTGTTACTTCAGTTTCATCCAACAAACTTTCTCCCCGATATTTTCGAATGAGCTGTACAACAGTAAGCACATCTTTTTGACAATAAATGCGAATTCTTTCTAAATCTCCATCATCATAATACACTGAAGCCACTTGACTGCCGTCAATGTCGTCTTTTGGTGTGGGAATATCGAAAAGGGCAGCAAGCAGGCGTAGTGAGGTGTAGTTTTTATAATCACCAAATTTCCACAATTCCAAGGTATCTAAATGTGCAATTTCCCATGGTTTTTTGCCTGCAATATCTATTATAGCAGGCAATTGAATGCCGTGAACAAGCATTCTTCGGCACACATAAGGGATGTCAAACTCTTTAATATTGTGACCCACGAGCAGGTGTTTCCCCGGTTGATTGAAGTATTTGTCCAACAAGGTTTTGAACCCTTCCAATACTTTCTTTTCATTATCATCGGCAAATGAGGTGATTCTGAGTTTTGGTGACCCGCCTTCAGAAACGAGGATGCCAGCTGAAATGCATATCACCTTTCCAAATTCAGCATATATTCCCGCTTTTTGGGAATATAAAGCTGCAGGATTTTCATTTTCTTTGTCTATTCTTTTGGCTTTGAGTGCCCATAATTCTTGGAATTCAGGAGTGAGATCTTCAAATTTCTCTACTGTTGGAACGCATTCTATGTCAAAAAAAAGTGCATTTTTAAGTTTAAGCTGATTCAGCATAATACCTTAATTTATGGTTTTTAAAATTCTTTCTTATCGATTATAGTTAGTACTTTATAAGTTTATAAATGTGTGAATTTTATTGAAGATACTTTAGCATATTGCAAAGAATTTTCAGAAGATTAATAGAGACAATTGTATTTTGTATTTTAATTTATAATTTTAAGCGCAATTAGTAATAAATTAAGATTAGCTTTGTTGAGCTCATATAAACCTTTAAATTAAGCACTTATGGCAGAAGTAGATAACACCAATCAACAAGAGGAGCAGGAAGGCGGCAATAAAAAGTCATTTTACCTGGTACTTATAGTATTGTTAATACTTTTAAATGGATTCTTTGCTTTCAATCATTGGTCCACAAAAAAAGAACTGCAAAAAGTTGAAGGGGAACGAAACGAATTGGATTCATTGTACAATTATGTACAAGCAGAATTGAATGCCAATGAGTTGAAATTAGACTCTATGACCGGTCAGTATATTCAAGTGGATAGTCTCTTGGAACTGCGTGTGGCCGAGCTTTCAGCTGCTAAAGCTGAAATTGAAGAATTGATGCGTAAAAATAAGCTCAATTTGAATGAGATCAGCTATCTGAAGAAGAAAATCCTTAAATTGAATCAGGACAACAAAGCATATTTGGCTCAGATTGATTCTTTAAGTGCAGAAGTCGAATACCTTACTCTTGTTAAAGATTCACTTTCTACTGATCTTGCTTCTGAAAGAGAGGCCAATAAACAATTGCAGTCTGAAAGAACCTTACTGAGCGAAAAAGTTGCTTTAGGTTCATTATTGCGTCCTGAAAATATTGAAGCTACTGGAATTCGCATACGTGGAAATGGAAGTGAAAGAGAGACCAACCGCTCTAATCGTACAGATAAATTGCGTTTCTGTTTTGATATCCCGGAAAATCCGGTAGCTGAAAAAGGGGAGAAAACCATTCTGCTTCGTTTACTTAATCCTGAAGGAGCTACAGTTGCTATAAAATCGGAAGGATCGGGGATATTTGTAGTTGCTGAAACAGGAGAGCAAATGCAATATACTACCAAAGGAACTTTTGAGTATGAAGGCAAGCGTAAAAGTGTTTGCATGTATTGGAATCAAACCAACCCCTACTCAAGTGGTACTTACATTGCTTATTTCTATCAGGACGGACATCTGCTCAAAGAGCAAAAGTTTGAGTTGAATTAATAGTTTCAATAATTACCTGATTGTACTGAGCAAGAGTTCTATCAATTCTTAAATTATGTTAGTTCCTCTATCTTCTTGCTTTGATGTTCTATCTTTGCAGCTCATATTTCTGTATAATTAGAATGTCATGTTATTGAGTTTATATTTACTTAAAAGCTTATCAACGCGCTATAGATTTACAATATTGATTGTATGCTCTTTGTTCATTACAGGCTGTGCTGAGCTATTACAGGGAGATAATGATGAATCAGATAAAGATACTCCGCTGACCAATGCTGATAAAATGCCTGAATACAAAGGCGGGAATGAAAAGCTTATTGAATACATCAGCAGAGAAGTGAAATATCCCGGCAATGCTAAGGATATGAAAATTGAAGGAACTGTTCAGGTTTCTTTTGTAGTGGCTAAAGATGGCAGTGTGCGAAATGCCAAAATTGAAAAGGGCATTTATTCAGATTTGAATGATGAAGCCTTGCGCGTTGTAAAATCAATGCCAAAATGGATTCCCGGAGAACACAAGGGAGAGAAAGTTGCCGTTAAGCAGATTTTGCCTATTCGGTTCGAATTGCCCGATGATAAGCAATAATATCTTCAGGATGATGATCGGTATTCATTTTAGGAATAGCTCATTCCAATTACATAACCTATTGGAACCACCATTGCAGCGGCAACCATACTTTTTTTAATGGCTCCAACCGAATGTTTTATCACAGTGTCTGGAATCTTTCTCCTGATGTATTGAGGTAAAATGGTCAATAAGGCATTTACAAAGTTCTCTTCCATTTCTAGTTTGAATGCGATAAGCCTACAAATTTCAGATTCTTTAGCGGATAGATTTTTCTCAAAATTCATTGCCGAAAGAAATTGATAATAAAATACCCATTTCTCTTCCTCGTCTTCAAATGCTGCTATATTGTATGAGTCAGGACTAATGCAGATAATTTCAAGATCGCTGAAACTCAAGCCCAGCTGATCAATTACAAAACCAATCATTTCATCAGTTTCACTACTGCGCATATTATCAGTATTCACCTGGTCAAGAAACCACCGAAGCATTTTGCGTCTTTCCACATATTCTTCACGACTGTATAAGTTCATCATCCTTTTTTTTCTTAAATTTTAGCTTTATTTCAACTTATGAAACAAAGTACTATGCCTGTTATACTGATTTACGGTGCTTATGGTTACACCGGTAAGCTTATTATTGAAGAATTTAATGCACAGGGAGCTGAAGCTATTCTTGCAGGCAGGAGGGAAGAACCTCTGAAAGCCCTTGCTGTGAAATACGACTGGCCCTACAGGGTTTTTGATTTAAAAGATAAAAATGAGGTTGCCAAGGCATTGAAAAGAGTAGATGTGGTTTTGCACTGTGCAGGTCCTTTTATACATACCGCAAATATTATGGCACAGGGCTGCATGCTCTCTAAAACCCATTATCTGGATATTACCGGTGAATTTCAGGTTTTTGAACAAATGGCAGAATGGAATGATAAAGCAAAGGCTGCGGGAATTATGTTAATGCCCGGTGTTGGATTTGATGTTGTTCCTTCAGATTGTCTGGCTAAGCATCTTGTTGAGCGTTTGCCAACTGCAATTAACTTGCAACTGGCCTTTACTTCTGATGGAGGAGGGGTTTCAAGAGGAACTGCTAAAAGTGCTATAGAAGGCCTTGGTTATGGAGGAATGATCAGACAAGACCATCAATTGATGCGTGTGCCGGTAGATCACAAAGTGAAAAAAATCAATTTCCACTGGTTGCAACAAGAATGTGCAGCTATTCCCTGGGGAGATATTTCTACTGCCTATCGCAGTACAGGTATTCCAGATATTGAAGTATTTATGGGTATGGATCCTAAAATGCTTTCCAGTTTAAAGTGGGGCAGACGGCTTTCATGGCTCTTGCGAAAAGAATTTGTGAAAAATTATTTAAGAAAAAAAGTAGAGCAAAAGCCTGAAGGACCTGATGAGAAAACTCGAAAAAAGACACATAGTTATTTCTGGGGCAAAGTAACGGACAATGCAGGAAATGAATTTATTACTGTGCAAAAAACACTTGAGGGCTATACTTTAACCGCTAAAACAGCCACTGATATTGCAATTGAAGTAAGTGAAGGTAATTTTAAAGTGGGCTATCAAACACCTTCGGGCTTATTAGGCCCGGATTATATTATGAAATTTAAAGGATCGGAGCGGATAGATTTGACAAAATAAATAAACCCACACAGGTGATAAGGAGGTTCGTTGAAACCTCTGGAAATCAGGTTTAGGTTTGCAGAAACAGGTCGATAATCCTCTTGTCTCCTGAAAGAATCCATCCGAAGATGAATTGAGGCCCGCTCTAACTGCTTCAAACGCCCCTTTAATGGTAAGTGTTAAGTTTCACAAACTTTTATCACCTGCATGGGTTTAGGCCTGAAAGCCTATGTCTTTATTATTGTCTAAGAACTTGTCTGATAAATTCAAGTTAAGCTTTTTTTTAGAACTAAAAAAGACTTCGCCTGTTTTTTTACAGATTTTTTTAATGTCTCAAATTTGAGCTGTCATTGCATTTGTTCACAGCAATTAATTTATTGTTTCATAGAGCTGTGATCAATTCATTATTATTGTACTAAAAGAAAGCAAAATGGAAAAAGTAAAAGCATACGGAGTAAAATCCGCTAGGAAAGATTTAGAACAACTGAATATTGAACGAAGGACATTGACAGGTAAAGATGTACAAATTGAAATTTTGTATTGTGGGGTCTGCCACAGCGATATTCACACCGCCAGAGAGGAATGGGGCGCAGTGGAATATCCCGTAGTGCCGGGCCATGAAATCATAGGAAAAGTGATAGGCGTGGGTGGCGAAGTAAGCAATTTTAAAGCCGGTGATTTAGTTGGAGTAGGTTGTTTGGTTGATTCGTGCAGAACTTGCAGTTCTTGCGAAGAAGGCCTGGAGCAGTATTGTGAAAATGGCATGACTTTTACATATGGTAGTCCCGATCCTCATACAGGAGGCCACACCTTTGGAGGTTATTCCGAGAAAATAGTGGTGGATGAAGATTTTGTATTGCGCATACCTGAAAATTTAGATACTGCCAAAGTAGCACCGTTGTTGTGTGCAGGAATTACCACCTGGTCGCCACTGCGCCATTGGGAAGTGAAAAAGGGAGATAAAGTTGGAGTAATTGGATTGGGCGGCCTCGGGCACATGGGAATAAAATTTGCCCATGCCATGGGGGCACATGTAGTGATGATTACACGTTCACCGGAAAAAACCAATGATGCTAAAGCTCTGGGCGCGGATGAAATTTTGCTTTCCACTGATGCTGCTGCAATGAAAGAACAGTACAATTCCTTTGATTTTTTATTGAACACTATTCCTGTAGGCCACGATGTAAACCCTTATTTGAATTTGCTAAAACGAGATAAGACCATGGTAATGGTTGGGGCGATAGAACCGTTGGAAAATGTGCATGGTGGTTTGCTTGTCTTTAAAAGGAAAAACATTGCCGGTTCCTTGATTGGAGGCATACCTGAAACCCAGGAAATGCTTGATTTTTGTGGGGAGCACAATGTTTTGCCCGATGTGGAAATGATAAAAATACAAGACATCAACACGGCCTGGGATCGCGTGGTAAAAGCAGATGTGAAATACCGCTTTGTGATTGATATGCAATCTTTGAAGGAGGGTTGAGAATTTTGGAGATTAGAATATAGAAGTTAGAGGTTAGAAATTAGAAAATAGAAGTTAGAATTTGGAATTGGAATTGGAATGTTCTCACCAATCATTGCTTCCCGTTGCAATAAATATTAAAATATCGTCAATGCACCTGTCCAGATCTGTTTTGATTTCATTGCTCCAAAACCTGAAAACGGTATAGCCCATTTCCTTCAGCTCTTCATTGACTTCCCTGTCTCGCTGCATATTCCGCTCAATTTTCGGGATCCAGAATTTCCTGTTTTTCTTAATCTTCTTTTTGCGCTCTTTCCAATTATAGCCATGCCAATATTCCCCATCAATAAATATGGCCAATTTGTATTTTTTGATAGAAATATCAGGTTTACCGGGCAATTTATTATTGATTCTATATCTAAGGCCCGCTTTCCACAGTGCCTTCCTAAAAATCAATTCGGGCTTGGTATTCTTACCCTTGATTTTGCTCATGATTTTTGAACGCTTAGCCGTAGTGTAAAAACCGGCAGCTTCCTCAAAGCGCGGCACTTTTATTTTTTTCTTGGGATAGGGCATTCACTAAAAGTTAGCTGACTAAAGTGAAATTATTTATGATTATAAGGTCATTTCTTGAATGTTATTTTGGTTTAGGTGCAGCATACGATTCAAGAAACTCAATTGCCGACTCTTTGGAGTTAAATATGCCTTCAACCTTATCTTTGTTGTTATATCGCACAACTATCTCGTATTTCAAGACAGGCAGGCTTCCGTTTTTATTTTGATAACTTTCAATAAAGTCAATTGCTTCTTTCACTGTGGGCAAGGTTGAGGACGCTCCGTGCAAGGGTAAAACACTAATTGACTCAATAAACCTGGAAACTGCTTTTTCAAGATTTTCAAAAAATGTATCAACTTCCTGTTTGTTTAATTTAAGTAGATACCGAGCTAAATTCCTCTTTTTATCGAAATTCTCCCATTTATTGATTTTATCTTGAAAGTCTTTTTCAGTTGTATTCTCTTCTGTACTTGCGTCAATACCATACTTTTTGAAGGCTTGGAGAATAAGGTCATATGGAAAATATAGAACATTGAAACCAAGTGATTTTAATTGGTTCAAAGCTCCCCCTGTAAATTCACCAGCTAACATTACCCCCATAAAGGGAGCATAATTTTTGTGTGTTGCAACGAGAGGAAGAATAGCCCCTTGAATTTCTTGCGCTTTGTTCCGGGAATGTTTTGTATAACGTCTCCATGCACTTTCGATAAATGCAACTGGATCCCCGATTTTATTTTTGGTCCCATTACGTTCAAGAACAAAATCTAAGTCATGCGAATTTTCAAAAGAGTCAATCCAACTCACTTTTTTCCCTGTCCTTGCTGGTCGTTCTCCCTGAGTGTCCAAATATAATTTGTGCTTCCTGGCAAATTTTACAAGTTCTGTTGAAAAGACTTTTTCGAGAAAGTCCCCAATAATTTGCCCCCATTTATGTGCTGGTGATTTTGCCATTATCCGTTTATCCAAAGTCTTCCTTCGTGTAAAGGAACTCTGTGTTTTCTATTCTTCCATTTGGTGTTTCTATCCCTTAGTTTTTCGAATTCGTAAGAATCAAAGCCTGCATAAACTGCTAGTTCGCCCAACCATTTATCTACAGGGACATAAACACCATAAGGTGCACTATCTCCAATAACAAAACAAACTTTACAGTCTTTTTTGGTAACCCTTCGTAATTCATGAAATACTTTTGCCAAGTCATTGAAATAAGCAATTATCATCAAGTGATAATTCTTTCTACCGCCCCTTGTAAGTCTCGTTTTTGCTAATTCATTGTAAACATCTTTGATTTCTTGCCGAATAGGGGTTAATAATGGTGATTCTAAAATTTCATCAGCCTTATCCTTGAGATTTGTCACATGTTGTGTACAAGCAGTAACTAAAAACCTTCTGACCTTTTCCTGTAAATCTCCCCACCCCTTAATGTCTCCCCAAAAAGTCATTTCTAATCTTGTTGCATCAGCATAATCATAGTTGTTTGCATAGGGCGGTGAGGTTATGACCAAGTCAGCCCAATCATCTGGGACAGAAGGCATATTTCGAGCGTCTTCCATGAAAACTTCACTTCTTGTTGCATTTGGATACCTTCTTTGCATATTTTGCATGTCTTGAGCCATTTCATATACTTTTGCTTCAAAAGCATGAAACGCGTCAATTACTTTTCCTTTAGTTTTTGAAGGCTGAACGTATTGCCACTGAGCAGTTCCTACTGGAGAGGTAATTCGGAGAATTGCTGTTATTACAAACCAATTGAGCTCTTTTAATTCGGTGCTGTCCGTTGATTCGAACCAAGCTTCTTTCAGAGCTTCTAATTTTTTTAGAATTTCAATAGGGTAACACTTCTCAATCAGTTTAGGATATTCAGATTTATTGATTTTCTTTTCTTTGGCTCTTTGGAGCATATTTCTTGCAGCGTCTTTAAACTCTTTGGGGTCAATTTGCCAAGACAGTTTTGCTCTTGCAATTTTGTAAATATATGGATGAGCTTCAATTCCAATCGTATTGATACCTGCAAATTCACCTTCAAGCATAACTGTGCCTGAGCCACCGAATGGATCAAGTACATTTTGCCCATTTTCATTTTTAATTAATTCTCTAACCCAAGGTCCTGAAAAGCCTGCTGTATATCTGTACCACCTGTGTATAGGCAATTTCATATTATCAGCAAAGGTTGAAGTTAAATTTATTTTTTTATTGTTCGTTTCAGTTTTGAACAATTCCAATTGAGGTTCATTTACTTCATTTGCCATGCTGCTAATATACTTGATTTTAAACTTTTACCAACGCTAATGTAAGTTACTTAAATTAATCAGATACTGAAGTTTGATAGACAAACTCAATTAATTTTCTTCAACCACCCCACCACCAACGGAAAAATATCCTCAACAGCTCCAGGGTCGGTAAGGGTATCAATGTGGCCATAGTCCTTTTTATGACCATTGGCTTTTCCCAGCAGATGAAATTGATCTCCCTCGTTATTGGCTTCGTCCATCAGTAGTTTTACATCAGTGGGGTGTCCCAGACAGCGGTCGTCAGTTCCGGTAAGATAAAGTGTAGGAGGGGTAGTTATGGATTTGAGAGCTTTGTTATAATCAAACCCATCTCTGGGATCAATCCATTTTTTGCAGTAAATCCAGTGGTTCAGTTCCTGGAAATATTTACGCGATTCATTGTCAGCACCTATATTGTATTCCACAGCGGGGAAATAACCTTTGAACAAACTGATGATATAGCCCGTAAAATTCCATACCAAGTCTATTTTTATCAATCGATCTTTATTGAAAACCGATATCCTGCGTTTGCTGCCAAAAAACACCATTTTATCTATCGGGTGATTTTTATGTCTTGCAATGTATGCCAACAATAATACGCCACCCCAGGAATGTGCAATTGCTGAAACGGGCACATTGCCTTTTATTTTCCTGATTTTGTCCAAAAAAACCGGAATATCAATTGTGATAATCTCCCATTGCCCGTGCTTACTGTGCTTGGAGATCTTTGGTTGGCTTTTTCCCCTGCCCCGGATATCGCCCACAAATACATCAAATCCCTGTTTGGCCAGCCAGGGAGCTAAGCCCTTTCCTGATTTTGAATAAAATATTTTCCCGTTTTCTATAGAGCCGTGTAGCAGAAATACTGCTGGCTTGTCTTCATCGGTATAAAAACGTTTGAGGTGCAGTTTTTCTCCATCGGCTGTTTCGGCAAATAGTGATTCGGAATGCATTTACTATTGTTAATTGACTGCGAAAATAAGAAGAGCAGGTTAAATCCGATTCTCCAGCAGCCAGGCCTGTTCATTCCAGGCAGATTTGAAAAAAGTGAGATTGTCCACTGCATTTTCCTGAAAAGCACCCACAGGAACGGCCACTCGAATCAGATTGTTTTCGTTGCGAATAAGCTCTGCTTCAAAACCACTATTTTTCAGTTTTTGACCTAAGCGATTGGCATATTTCCATTTTGAAAAAGCTCCCAATACAATATAATAGCCCTGGTCAATAGAGGCATCACTAATTTCAGGAATTGCAATATAGCTTTGTACCTCAAAGTCTGGTTTTAAAGCTGTTGCTGTAACTTCCGCTTTTTCTTTGCTTAAAATTTCACTGTGTTCTATAGGATTAAAATTCAGTAGATTCAATGAACTTAACTCCAGACCTTTTGGATGAATATCCCACAGCACCAATTGTGAAAGCAGTATCAATGCCGCTATAACAAAACCCAGTGCATATTTCCTGCTTTGATTTTTCTCTGATTTTTCTGTTTTGCGTTTCTCCCTTTTTTCTTTCTTTTCTGCAAGAAAAGTTTTTGGTGTTGGTGTTTCTGTAGCTACAGCAGTTTTTGCTTCTTGTTCTACAGGTGCCGTTTCCTTCTGCTTGGTAACAGGTTCAGCAATATGTACAGGTCTTAATCCGTATGACTCCAGCGGTTGAATCGAAACATCTGTTGATTTAAAGACCAATCTTCCCTCGTTTTCCAATTGAAAACTCCCGATTTCTGGAATTGTATAGGTTTTATTTTTCTCCAGTTCAGTTTTAATGTGATTGACATATAAATCAATTTCTACCAGGGCGGCAGCATAGGAACAGGGTTTTTGTGCCGCATATTGCTTAGTCAGAATAGCATCATTTCTTTGTAAACTTCTGTTGAAGGAGATCACTCTCTGAGGAGGCAGAATAAAATTTGTTTTCTTGTCGATCCTGCTCGATTCAGTCGTACAGATAAAAGCACCAAAACCGGGGATTACAACACAATCTTGACTGCGAAGCAATTCCTTTATCAGCTTGTTTATTTCATTGTACTTCTCCATCTGATTTATTTAGAAAGTTAAAATACCACCTAATTTACAATTAAATCCATAACCAGGGTATAAATAATAACGCTGGTATTTCATTGAGGCAATATTATTAAAGTCGGCAAAGAAAGACAAATAATCGGAAAACTTGTAAGTGCCCCTGATGTTAAAATCAGCAAAACCTTTCAGGCGGATATCTTCATTGCCGGGTATCAGAGCATAAACGCCATCGCGGGCAAACATATCGAAGTTGATAAATACCTTATCGCCATAATTGTAGCGTGCCAGGAAGTGGATATCAAAGCGCGGAAGGTGATATGCCTTTCTGATCTGATCCATTTCATACATGTAATAGTCTCCAAAAAAATCAAAACCAATGTTTTTATTTATATCATAGGACAATTCTATGTGGAGATTTAAAATATTGGTTTTTCTGTCGTAGAGCACATCAAATGTTTGCATATTGCGTGTGCTGTCATTGATAAATACAGGTAATTTGCGAATGGCTTTTTGTGCCAACTTTCCATTGTAATAAAATTTGCCCACTTTACCTTTCACGCCCATAAAACGGTCTTCAACACGTGTGTTGAGTAATGTGAAATCTTCACCAACCCAGGGATTGTCTCTGGCAAAGGAGCGAAAACTATTTTTGCGCAGTTCCATTTTCCAGCCACTGTAGAAAAGGATGTATTCCTTCCACAATTGCCGTTCCAGTCCTAAATCTGGGAAAACGTGAAAAGTCTTGTCTTCATAGGTGAAATTCACACCACCGAAAACCCGCCAGGTTTGGTCGTTGAATTCATATTTTGGCGCCAGGCTGGCAATATTTCTGTTGAGCTGCCCCGCACTTCTGTCCAATGCAGAATAATCTTCGCTGAAATTGATCTTTAGGAAATGTTTTTCCTTAAAAATTTTCTCAGTAGCAATGTCGAAGTTTATAAAATATTCCTTCATATCCCGCCTGTCACTGAAATAATCAAATTCCAGATCGACCTGATAATTGAAGGCTTTTTTGTTGTTTTGGGTATTCAGCACCTGGGTTTTTACATTAAAATCATTGTAGTGCTGTTTGATGTCTTTTCGCGCAAAAGAGGTGTCTGAGGCAATATTGTGTCCGTAGTAAAACACCGCATCGCGTTTGTAGCTGAGCTCTGTGTTCCAACGTGCATTTTTAAAATACATGTTGTTGAATACTTTCCCGTAATTCTCTGAAAAATCCTGGTGCTCAATTTTACTGGCGCGTGCTGAATGGTGCCTGAAAAACGCACCGTAGTTCATTTTTTCGAATTTCCCATCATTCTTTCCTTTTTTACCTTCGTTAAAAAGTACCTCTACCAATGGACTGAGCTGCGTTCCAAATCCGGCTTTAATGTATGAGGAAGCAAAATTTTCAGCCTTCTGACTCGGGATGGACAGTGGTTTGGCCGCTTCAGGGCTAAAAGGAAAAACAATGACTCTTTCAGGGGCATCATCATAAATAAACTCCAGCTTCTCACCTTTGTATTCGGGGAGTGAAGCGCGAAATTTTTCCTTTACGGCATCACTGACCATAGGGTTGAATTCCTTGACCACTTCTACCTGTTCATTGCCCAAATCATCTCTGTCTCTTTGCTGATCAGTATCTTGTGCGAAGAGCGGATTCAGAACAATCAGGCTGATGAATATGCCATTAAAAATCGTCCACTTCATCGTTTTGATTTTCGGGTTCTATAAATTCAATTTGTTCACTGGTATCTGAATTAAATACATTGCTTGTATCAGATTTGATTTGTATTCGGTCACTTTCTGCAGCTTCCTGTTTTTTGATATTCTCTAATTTCAGTTGTGCTTCCTGCTTCAATTCTTCACCGGAATAATTATTGATAATGCTTTCTAAAGTTGCTTTGGCCTGGAAATAATTTTTCTGTGCAGCATAATTTTCCGCCAGCAGTATAAAAGCTTTTACCCGCCATTTTTCATAAGAAGGCATTTCCTCTATAAGCCGGAAACATTCATTCATAGAAGCTTCGTAATCTTTATTGTTAAAAGCAATTTCACCAAGCCTGAAAATAGATTCAGCACCGTATTCTGAATTAATCTTGCTTAATTCTTCAAAATGGTTTTTTGCTTTGCTGATCTCATTTTCTTTGTAAAGTATTTTAGCCAGGTAATATTTGGCTTCTTCCACATCTCCCTGATTGAACTGAGCCTTGTTGTTCAGGATATACATGGCTTCTGTTTTCACATCCCTGAAATTGTCTGTTTTATATGCACTGCGCAAAAGCCCTACATGCGCAGATTTTGTATTTTCTTTAAAAGAAGCTATTTCCAGCAATTTCTTGAAGTAATCATAAGATAGATTAAAATCTTTTACCCGCTCAAATGAAATTTTAGAAGCTTTAGCCAGGGCTTTTTCTAAAAATTTATTTTCACCGCTTTCTATGACTACTTTATAATTTTCCAGTGCTTTGTCAAACTCATTTTTCTTGTATAGACTTTCTCCCAGGTAAAAATGAGCTGAAGTGCTGTTGAATCCATTCGGATAGCTTTCAAGGTATTTTTCAAAACCGGCAATGGCCTTGTCTGTTTTACCGCTGACGAATTGTGCCTCAGCTGCCTCGTAAAGCAAAGAGTCCTGAGCAGCTTCACTTACGTTAAATCCAGCCCTGTTTTTCACCATACTCAAGTAAATATCAGGATTGCCTTCGCTTACAGAAATATCCTTTACACCGCGCAGTGCCTCTTTTGCATAGCTGCTTTTGGGATATTTGTCCAACACACTTTTGTAACTTTCCAGTGCTTCCCTGATTTTATCGGTATTGTAATAGATCAATCCAAGCTTCAAATACGCTTCTGGAGCATATTTACTGTTTGGCATATTTTGAGTAATGTTTTTGAAAACAGTTACAGCTTCATTTGCCCGCCCGGTATTTATAAGTGTTTTGCCTTTTTCGAAAAGCGCATCATCCAGATAAAGAGATTGAGCATAACTGTTTTGAATCTGATTGATCAGGGTGATTTTCTTATCATATTCTCCATTGAGCCCAGCTATGATTGCTTTTTGATACAATGCGTAGTCCGCGCCCTTGAGTTTTCTGTCAACTATAATATTGTATTGCTCGGCCGCTTTGGGATAATTTCTCATAATAAAATAGCAGTCGCCAAAGCGTAAAATAGCATCGCTGTATATTTTATTGACCAAATCGCTGTTTCTGGATTTTTCAAGATTTTCTATGCTTTTGGCAAAATAGGGACGAGCAGCAGGATAATCGTCCAATTTGATATAAGCATAGCCGGCAGAATAACTTGATTGTGCTACAAGTGAAGCTGAGTTTTCAAGCTTGTTACTTGAAGCCAGCCAGTTGAAATTATCGTATTCTTTAATGGCGTCAGCATATCTGTCAAGTGCATAGAGTGCTTCAGCTTTCCAGAAGTAGGTTTCCGCTTTAATTTGTTCGTCAATTGGATTTTTATGAGAAGTATTAAAAAGCAAAATGGCTTTTTCATAATCCCCGGTATTATAATGTTCAAGCGCTCTGAAATAGGCTACTTTCTGATAGGCTGCCCTTACTCTATTGGAAGGGTTTGAAATGCTTTCAATTATTTGAAGTGCCTGGGCATAGTTTCTGCTGTTCAGGAGTATTTCTGTGAGAATTTCTTTTGCTTCAACAGTGAGGTCACTGTTTGGATAGTCTCTGATAAAATTTTGCAGACTTTCCAGTGCTTCATTCAAAAAACCTTGTTCATAGGAAAGCCGGGCATAATTAAAATGGCTGTACTCATTGATTTTGGGATCAATACCAATTTCCGCAGCTTTTTGATAGGCACTGCGCGCATTGGTTTTGTTGCCTTCCTGCATATAGCAATCTGCAAGTATGTAGAGTGCATTTTGCCCCAGGCTGTCTTCTCTGCTGTCCAGTCTTTCAAGATACTTAATGGCAGCCGGCCAGTCTTTGTTTTTGTAGTGTGCAAATCCGAGCTGGTAAACATCCGATTCTCTCAAGCTGCGGCTTTGCTTTGCATAATCTTCTAAATAGGGCAATGCTTTGGCATAGTCTTTTTGCTCATAATATGCCTGGCCTGCAAGTTGCCCGAGTTCTTCCTGATACTTCACATTTCTGTCGCCTTCAATCTCTTCGATATAGTCAATGAGTGTTTCATAATCTTTTTCGAAAAAATGGATTTGCGCCAGGTAATAAGGAATGATTTTCTGATAGACCTTAGATTCTTTAAGCGGCTCGAATGAGCGCAAAGCGGCATCGTACTGTTTTTTTTCAAACTGTATGTAGCCCAGGTAATAATTGGTGGGGTAGTAGTATTTGCCTTTTATGTTTTTAATGGCATTGAACTGGGTATATGCTTTGTCAAACTCCTGTTCCCTGAAGTAGCCATAGCCCAGCTGAAATTTGTATTCTGTGAGCAATTCATTGTCCAGCTCCAGCACATTGACCTTTTTGAGATATTCCAGGGCATCTTTATATTTTTTTTCTCTGAAATAATAAGAGCCCAGGTAAAAGGGGACTATTTGGTGGTAGGATGTCTTGTAGTGATGATTGTAATAATCCAGTAAGAGCTTTTCTGCATCGGGCTGAAAAAGCTCGTATGCACAAACAGCTTCGTAAAACTGCGCAGCAGATTGCAGGGTCATATTTGAATTGTCAACCGGCAGTGGGTGAGGAGTCGTGCCTTTTAGTTGGGTGAAAAGCTGTTTGGCGCGGACAAAGTTTTTTTGCTTAAAAAGCTCATTGGCATCCTGAAAACTGCTCAGGTAATGCTCATAATCCATTGTTTTTTGAGCCTGAAGAAATAGGCTACTACACAATAGTATTAAGGACAAAAAAAAGCTGTTTTTCATGAATTTGTTATTAAAAAGATAATGACACCCCTAAACTTGGTAAAACTGGAAGTTGATCTATTCTCTCATAGCGAACTCTGTCGAAGTAAAAAATATTGTTCCGGTTGTAAGCATTTGTTACACTTGCTACAATATCCAAAGTTGTATTTACCGATAATGCATAGGTTGCTTTCAGTGAAAAATCCAGTCTATGGTAATAAGGCAATCTGCCTGCATTGAGCTCCTCTTCATACAGTATTCCGAGGTCTCCATTTTGCCCTGCATAATTGGTATTAATTCCATCATTGAAATTTACATCTTCATAAAAGGCCTGTGTTCGGGTAAATGGAAAACCTGAACCGAGATTCCATCGCGCACTTACTTCGTAATTTTTCCCTTTGCCAAAAGTATAGGTAGTGGTTAAATTGAGGTTGTGTCTTCTGTCGAAATGCGGGGGATAAGTTTGGTTGCCGTCATTTCTATCTACCCAGCTCAGTGAATAGGCTGCCCAGATAAACAGGTTTTTGTAGTCGTATTTCACAAGAAAATCTGTGCCATAGGCATTGCCAGTTTCAATCATAAAGTCCGGATCATTGGGGAATAATTTGTTGCGGTTGATATTGATCAACTGACCAAAGCGTTTGTAATAAGGCTCAAAAGTAAATTCAATAAAACGGGTGACATCAACCTCAAAACCAAGAATTGCATGGTAAGCTCTTTGAAGCTTGGAATTGGATTGTACGCCATTTATTCCTGTCAATCTTTCATCGGGTGCAGATAGGAAACCATTGAATAAATTCACAACATCCCGGTCGGCTTTGGTGCTGATAAAGTTTTGTGCATAAACGCCTCCGGCCAGTTTTATCCTGAATTTATCGAGTGCATTGTATTTGATGCCGAGGCGTGGTTCCGGTGAAATAGTGCCCAGCGATGCATAGTAGTCAAACCTCACTCCCGGTTCCAGTACAAATTTTCCCACGATTTTTTTGAATTGTACAAAAGCTCCGAGTTCTGTAGTATTTTGATTTTGCTCAACGATAGTTCCTATGCTATTGAAAAAGCGATAATCTGTAGAAAATCCATTAATGGCCAAACCGTATTTTACTTCACCTGCTCTAAGAAAATAAGTGAAATTCATGCCGATATTAAAACCACCTATAGAGCTGCTGCGCGGTTGCTGTCCTGCTTCACGCAGCTCTACATCATAATTGGAATAGGCTATGAACCCATCAATAATGGTTGAAGACTTTCCAGGAACTACCGAGAAATTGGTTCCGAAACCCAGGGAATTCCACTCATAGCGGGCTACGTCTTTAAAATCTGCTACATCGTGGAAATTAAAACCAAAAAGAGAGAGCCTTGAGCCACCGTCAAAGTTGAAGGACAATTTCCCGTAAAAATCCCTGAACTGAAAGGGAATACCATCTCCTTCATTTACATAAGGATACAAGGCTTCGCTTGTGCGATCTAAAATGGAGTACTTGCCTGTTAGCAAATAAGTGATGCTGGCACCTGAGTTTTCTTTTTGCCTTTTAAGCGGCCCTTCAAAAACAGCCTTGGCCATAAAAGGACTTAGTGAAATTTTACCATCATGTTCCTTTTTGTTGCCATCTTTGGTTTTAATATCGATCAATGCTGAAATTCTGCCGCCCTGTTCGGCATTAAAGCCTCCGGTAACTACATCTACACTCCTGATGATATCTGTTTCAAAAACGGAGAAAAAACCAATGGAATGGAATGGGTTGTAAATGGTTACCCCATCGAGCAGTACTTTGGTTTGAATAGGAGAGCCGCCACGAATGTACAATTGCCCACCCTGATCACCCGTAAAAACTACGCCCGGCAAAACTTGTAGGAATTGGGAGATATCAGGTTCGCCACCTACCGATGGTATTTGCTTGATCAGTTTTGGCTCAATTTGGATGGTAGAAACCTGGACTTCGCTTACCGCTTCCTGTCTTTTGGCAGAAATACTCACTTCTTTGATTTTCACATCCTGCTCACCCAGGTAGAGGTTTTGCGATGTGATCTTATCTGGTTCAATTCGAATTTGAACTGTAGCTGTATCGTAGCCAATACCTGTGCAAAACAATGTGTAATTGCCCACCGGTACATCTGTTATTGAATAAAGGCCATTGATATTGGTTGAGGAGCCGTATGTAGTGCCTTTTAATATTACGTTGGTAAAGATGACCGGCTCACCATCTTCCTTGTTATAGACTATCCCCCGAACTGTGCCTTTTTCCTGGGCACTTAGCTCAAAAATATTGCACATAAAAATTAGCAGAAAAAGACAGAACCCGTGTACGTAAATATTCTTGTAGAAAAACAAAAGGCTGATTTTAATAAAAAGCTTTAAAAATGATTGCAACGCGAATATCGGGAAATTCAGATGCCAATAGCATAGAAAAGCAAATGAATTTTGCGGTATTCTTTACAAGATAAAAGCAAAATTAGAAGAAGATAGCGGTACTTTGCTAAGATTTATCCACAAATATTTGAAGAATTGCAGGATATTCAGTCAATCGATAATTCGCAAAATAAATTGAAACCAATAAATTGGAAATATTGTAGTTTTATCTGAATATTTAGGCTAATTAAAAGAACAGCACACAATGAGACATGAGCAAATATATGATGTTCCGGAGAATAAGAAGCTTATTATAAAGCTGCCAGAGAATTTTGGAGAACACAAAAAAGTGCTTGTAATAATTGATGACAGTATTGATGAGAAAAAATCAAAGCTCAATCTTTTAAAACAGGCTTCAAAGGATTCTAATTTTCTACAAGATATTGAAGAAGTAGAAAATGATTTCAATAAAATTGATTCCGAGACATTATGAAAAATGTCGAAAGATGGAGTATTTGGATGGCTGGGCTTGATCCTGTAATTGGATCAGAACAAGGCAAAACACGTCCTGTCTTAGTTATAAGCGAAACAGAAATCAATGATTTATTAAATGTTGTAAATGTAATACCTCTTACCAGTAGAAAGGCAGGAAGAAAAATCATTTACCCAAATGAAACGCTTTTAAATGCGGGTGAATTTGGCATACCAAAAGAATCGATTGTGTTATGCCATCAAATTCGTACGCTTGATAAAAGAAGACTCCTATCTAAATATGGTATAATTAATAGAACAGAAAAGCAACTTGAAATTATAGAAGCTTTATCTTTTCAATTGGGCTTGGGTGGATTAAAAGTGCTCTAAATCTACCCCACCACTTTCTTCACCTGTTCGGCAGCTTCTTTCAATAAAATAGCAGAGGTTACTTTCAGGCCTGAGTCGTCAATGATTTTTTTACCTTCTTCAGCATTGGTGCCCTGTAGTCTTACAATAATTGGAATATCAAGGTTTTCAATGTTTTTGTAGGCTTCCACAACGCCCTGGGCTACTCTGTCGCAACGAACGATTCCACCAAAAATATTGACCAAAATAGCTTTTACATTGGGATCTTGCATGATGATCCTAAAGCCAGCTTCCACTGTTTTGGCATTGGCCGTGCCGCCTACATCCAAAAAGTTGGCAGGAGAACCGCCAGATAATTTAATGATATCCATGGTTGCCATGGCCAGACCTGCTCCGTTTACCATACAGCCTACGTTGCCGTCCAGTTTTACGAAATTGAGATTGTATTTTCCAGCCTCTACTTCTGTAGGATCTTCTTCCGTAACATCGCGCAATTCGGCAATGTCTTTGTGCCTGAACAATGAATTGTCGTCAATGGAAACTTTGGCATCTACAGCCAAGATTTTGTCATCAGATGTTTTCAATACCGGATTGATTTCAATCATGGAAGCATCAGCACTTAAATAGGCTTTGTAAATATTGGCGACAAACTTGGTCATCTCTTTGAAGGCATTTCCGCTCAAGCCCAGGTTGAAGGCAATCTTTCTGGCTTGAAAAGCCTGTAATCCCACTTTTGGATCTATGAATTCTTTATGGACCAAATGCGGTGTTTCTTCGGCTACTGTTTCAATATCCATTCCTCCCTCGGTAGAATAGATGATAACATTTCTACCGCTGTCCCTATCCATCAATACGCTTAAATAAATTTCACTTGGCTCATTGTCGCCCGGGTAATAAACATCTTGAGCTATAAGCACTTTGCTTACTTTTTTACCCGCATCGCCAGTCTGTGCAGTTACCAAAGTACCGTTTAATATGCCTTTCACTTTTTCGGGCAATTCATCTTTTCCCTTGGCAATGACCACTCCGGCAGATCCTGTTTCCTGTACTTTTCCTTTTCCCCTTCCTCCGGCATGGATTTGTGCTTTTATCACAAACCATTCTGTTCCAGTGTCTTTATTGAGTTTTTCAGCAGCTTCTTTTGCAGCATCTACTGAATCTACAGCATAGCCTTCTTGAATTGTTACGCCATTGTCCTTGAAAATTTGTTTTGCCTGATATTCGTGAATGTTCATTTTGTTTTTGTGTTTAATTATTGAAACTGCGGGCTAAAATAAAGCTTATAAGTGAATAGTTAAAAGCAGATAGTACTGAAAGTAAAATGCTAAATGTTTTTTTTACAGCAGCATTGAAGCTTGAATGGTTTTACATCAGATAATAACCTTGTGCAGGGTAGGGGGCAGGGACATTTTCCTCGCCCAACAATTGCCTGATATTGATCTCAATATTTCGCGCAGTGGCAGTCATCGCAGTGTCGGTTGGTCGGTTTTCAAAAGGGTCTTGCATGTGTCTGGCCGATTTTTCAAGCAGCAAAAAGATCAGGGATATCAAAAGAGAGAGGGGCAGTTGAAAATAAAGTTCAAAATCACTCAAAGAAATAGTGAAAGTGGTAATAAAAAGGTAAATGGCAAAAAGCAAAAATAACCGGTAGGTCAGCGGAAAAACAGTGCTTTTTATGCGTTCGGCTTTTCCCATAGATTCGCAGAGCCTTACAAGCGTACTGTCAATTTGTGTGTGGTAAATTCGATCTGGGTATCTTTTCTTAAATCTACAAGATCGCGAGCGTGCATTTGCAAAAGTGCCAGTGCTTTATTTTTGTGCCTTTCAGCTGAATCAAAATCTTTTTGTGCTATAAATTCCCGTACATCTTTGAGGGGGTCTTTGCCTCTAAGGGCATCACCCAGAACATAGCACCATGCAATTTGTCGATAGGCTATTTTTTTTATCGCAGCTTCATTTCCAGGCTTGATAAAACTTTGCAACTGGATGACAAAACTGCGCGAATCATTGACAATACTGCCCCAGATTTTTCGGGCTTCCCACCAGCGATCGTATGATTGATTGAGTTTAAATGAAAGTAGAATTGAAATGGCTGTACCTATAAATGCCGGTACTCCCAGCTGTATATTGGGCAGGATTTCCTGGTATCTGTTAGCTAAAAAATAAACCAGTAATGAAAACACCGTTACATATATAATCTGATATTTTACTTTATTGATTATATAAGCAAATGGAATCTTTTTGTTTAGTAGCATATACAGCCTTTGTTTTTACCTTTCAAAATGTTCATAAGCATGATAAACGCATGAATGCCAATCATAGCAGTATTTTCAAAAACTGTGATTCCAGCCGAAAGCCGATTGATTTCGAAACATGAAAAATTGGTGCATCAATAAATGCCCGTAAATTAAACATGGCTGCTATGGTGTATGCAAATTGGTGTTTTTAAATAGCTAAAATAGGAGTTAAATACTGAAAGAGAAAGTTTGGATATTGCAGAATGTAAATCAACGGTAAGCTTCTTGTTGATTTTAATGTCACCTTATTTGACATTAAATAAATTGATGTCTATATTTGTGACATGAATTTGTTCAGGGAAACCAAATTGATATAAGCAGATGAAGCAAGTGAAAAGGAATTACAAGATGACAAAGCGGGCAGAGCAGGTGAACCGCAATGAGCAAAAAATATTGGATGCCACTTTTTCACTTTGGAAGCAATATTCGATGCATGAAATCACCCTGGATATGGTGGCAGAGAATGCAGGAGTGACTGTTCGCACAATTCTTAGAAAATACGGCTCAAAAGAAGGTTTGATAGAATATTGCATTGACAATGATATTGGGAAGATCAGTCATAAAAGAAATGTAGCTATTGAAGGGGGGGTAGAGCAGGCTTTACAGGTTTTGCTTGATAATTATGAAGAAATAGGAGAGGCGGCAATACGTACACTGGCTATTGAAGAAGAATTGGCAGTAGCTAAAAAAGCACTAATCAAAGGCAGGGCATTTCACAGGGAATGGTGTGCAAAAGTTTTTGAGGAACATTTACCGAAAAAGAACACAAAGGAATACGAAACTCGATTGCACGCTTTTTTTGCCGCCACGGACTTTTATCTGTGGAAACTACTCAGAAAAGACCTGGGAAAGAGCAAAAAAGAAACATACGCAGTATTATGGACTATGGTGGAAGGACTGATCAAAAATAAACCTTAAAACAATTTACCATGAAAAATTTGAAGCATTACTTGTTTGTTACTGTCGATGCCGGTGGGAATATTCCTCCTGTGTTTGGTCTGGCTAAGCGATTGGCAAAGCACGGTCACAAAGTGAGTTTTTTAACAGAACCCTGTCTTGAATCAGTAGTTAAAGCCAATGGTTTCAATTTTATTTGTTTTAAAAAGCATTTTACCCGAACCGACAGAAAAGAGGATATCTGTAAAGATTGGAATGCTTCGCCACTCTCGCAACCTGCTTTTGATAATATTGTTTTCGGCCCTGCATCCATTGTGATAGCAGAAACCATTGAAGCATTGAAAAACAATCCTGCAGATGTTTTAATGGTGGACTGTATGATGCCAACTGCACTTATTGCAGGGGAGTATTTAAAAGTGCCTTCTGTAGTGGTCTTTCACATGCCGGAATACTTTCCCGGGGACAACAGACCTCCCGGTGTAATGGGATTATTACCCGGTACTTCATTTTTCGGAAAACTGCGGGATAAAATTCTGGCTAAGGTTTTTCATAAAACATTGAACAAGTATTTGCCACAGATTAATCAATTGAGAAAGTCTTATGGGTTGGGTGAATTGAACAATCTGGCAGACCTTATTTTAAATGCATATCTAAGAATTATCCAAACGGCTGAGAAATTTGATTTTCCACTCAAACCTGCGCCAAGCAATGTGCGATATACCGGTCCCATTCTTGACGATCCGGATTGGGTAGAACCCTGGGAAAATCCCTGGCCGGAAAATGACAAGCGACCTTTAGTTGTGGTCAGTCTTTCATCTACTTTTCAGAATCAGGCTGCTGTTATTCAACGCTGTATTGATGCACTTGCCGAAAGGGATGTAAGGGCATTGGTTACCTTAGGGCCTGTAATGCAGCCCGGGCAATTTCAGGTATCGGAAAATGTGGTAGTCGTTGAATCAGCACCACATTCACAGGTATTGCCAATGGCAGATTTGATGATCACCCATGCTGGTCATGGCACGGTAATGCGTAGCCTTGCTCATGGGGCGCCACTGATTTGTATGCCTATGGGACGCGACCAAAACGATAATGCTGCAAAAGTGGCTTATCACGCTTGTGGAATACAGTTGGGTAAAAATGAAAAAACTGGAAGAATTCAGAAAGCGGTGGATGAAATTTTAAACAATAAACGATTTAAGGAAAATGTAGCTAAAATGCAGAAAGCGGTACTTGCAGCTTCAAACCAGGATTATGCCATTAGTGAACTGGAAAAACTGGCAAATGTCAAACGCGCCTTGCCTATTGCGTTTTAGTGAATTTCCCCGCCTGAATGCCCGCCTGTCCCAGTTCGGGCAGGACTTTATCGGGCAGGTGAGCTCTTAAATAATTATCGAACTCAGTTCACCTATGAGCGATGCTCCTATTATCTATTTTGATAACAATATTTTATCTGATTATCAGGAAGAAAGCAGTTTAGTTATATGATAGGTTAATAGATCGCAGCCCCGATAAATCCGAGAAAATATACCATTCCCGATGAGGCATTGTGTTGTGCTTTATTGCTGATGATAAAAGTGGTTTTTTTTAGGCGTTTTTGAAATTTTTGTCAGTAAAATGCTATTTGAATTAATCTAAAGATAATTGTATTTTCCACTTTATAGACAAACTTTGAATATACCTACAAGTAATACCAATAGTGTAATTTGTTTAGGTTAAATTTGTAGAAAGGAGTGTATTTCGATTTTTAGTACAGGTATTTTATTAAAACATCATTTGTCATGAGAAGAATATTAAGGAATGATGAGTTGGAAGCTCGTTTTCAAAAGGATGGGTATGTAAGCATTCCTTTCATATCCCAAGAAGAAGTAGAAGAATTAAAACAAAATTTTTTCGATACACTTCCGGCCAGTGGGGGGCAAATCACAGCAGATGAAACAGGTGTGGAAGGCGGAAATGCCATAACCTATGATTTTACATTTATTGACAAAAACCCTCAATACAAACGAAAGGTTTTTGATATAATCACAAAATACTTCCAACCGCATGTAGAGCGTGTGCTGGCAGATTACAAACCAATAATAGCCAATTATATCCGCAAGAAGCCCGAAGCAGGCGAAGTGCCTTTGCACCAGAATTGGGCTTTTGTTGAAGAACGAAAATGTACATCCGTATCCATTTGGTGTCCTTTGGTAGATTCCACAGTTGAAAATGGAACGCTTCAGGTTGTGCCTGGTAGTCATAAAAGATTTGGAGAGTTCAGGGGGCCAATGGTACCCTGGGAGTTAGACGGTATCAAAAAAGAGATCATTGAAAACCATTTGGTTCCATTGGAAACCAAAGCCGGTGACTGTGTAGTACTTGACGATAGTATAGTGCATTATTCTGCGGTGAACAAAACACCCGGCTTGCGCCTGGCCATTCAGCTGATACTCATACCTTCTGATTTCCCTTCTGTGCATTATCACATGGAATCATCCAGGCCTCAAACAATTAAAATGCTGGAGGTTGATAAGGATTTTTACATGGAATTCAATCCCTGGGCCAAACCCGGCAATGTTAAGTTTGTAAAGGAATTCGATATTCAGAATAGAATGATTGACGAAGAAGAATTCGTTGGGAGAATGAAACAAAGAAAAATTGATGAATTACCTGAAGAGCGTAATTTTCTTCAAAAGTTAAAGGCCGTTTTTTCATAGATGTATCACAACAAAGGTACTAAACATGTTAAAGTAATAACTGCTCAGGCACCTACTATTAGCGAGTATTGGCATGAATTGCTGAAATATTATTCAATGATAGGTGTATTTGCCCAACAGGAGATAAAATCAGCCTATGCACAAACCTATTTTGGTTTGTTGTGGTCTGTACTCAGGCCTTTGATTACGGTTGCCATTTTCACTGTTATTTTCAATTTTTTCTTAAAAGTACCCACCGAGCAGCCTTATTATATTTTTGCTTTTACAGGCATGATAGCCTGGAATTATTTTGCCCAGTTGGCAAATATTGGTTCCAATATTATGATTGAAAAACAGGATCTTTTAAAGAAAATGTACTTTCCGAAATTGATATTGCCATTGTCTACCGTACTTGTTACCGGTGTCGATTTTTTAGTTTCCCTGGCCATACTTTTTATAATGATGATTTTAGAAGGGGAAATTTTGAGTATTAAGATAATGAGTTTGCCATTTTTCATACTGTTGAATATTTTCTGTGGTTTGTTTGTAGCGCTGTGGATGAATGTGTTGAATATTCGTTTTCGCGATCTGAACCAGATCGTACCTGCAATAATTGGTATAGCCATATGGGTAAGCCCCGTCTTTTATCCGACTACTATAATCCCAAAGGGTTATGAGTTTTTTGTGTACATTAATCCAATGGCTGGAATTATCAAAGGTTATCGCTTTGCATTGCTGGGAGAAACTTTTCCGGTGTGGCAATACTGGCCTGCAATTGCCATTGTAGTAATAGGTGCCTTTTTAGCCACATTTATGTTGATTAGAAACGAAGATAAAATGGTAGATTATGCCTGATACAGGAGGTCAGAAAATGCAGCAATTATTCAAAAACAAAAACTTACAGGCAGATTTTGAAAGGTACGGCTATGTGGTAGTGCCTTTTCTTTCAGAGAAAGAGGTAGCAGAATTAAAAGATTTTTTTCATGAAACACACCCCGAAATCCCCAATGGTTTTTATTCTTCAAGTTTTAATGAAGATTCAAAGCACAAAGAAAAAATCAATCAAAAGGTAGAATCGCTACTTGGAAATAAAGTAGAAAGCAAGTTTACCGAAGTTAAAAAGTTGGGCAGTTGCTTTTTGAACAAACAACCAGGACCAGAAAGCGAAATGCCCATACATCAGGATTGGACGGTAGTTGATGAGAATAGGTTTGCTTCCGTAACCATTTGGATTCCACTTCAGGATGTAGGTGAAAAGAATGGTGCCATACAAGTAATTGATGGCAGCCATAAATTCTCAGATGCCTTGCGCTCACCATCCCTTACCGACCCGTTTAACAATATTAGGGATGTGATAAGAAAAGACCTAAAGCTTTTGCCGATGAAGGCAGGAGAAGCATTTATCTTTAACCAGGCTTTGTTACATGCCTCACCTCCAAATTTTAGCGAAAGTCCAAGATTAGCCGTAACTTATGGTTTGATTCATGCCGATGCTGATTTGCGTTTTTATCACGGGGCGGAAGATGGAAAAGTGGAGCAATATGCAGTGGGTACCAATTTTTTTCAGGAGTACAATACTCAAATTGGAGAGCGGCCCAAGAATGGCAAATTGATTGATACATTTAAATATGATAGAAAGCCGCTTACATTAGAGGCTTATCGAACAAAAAAAATAGCGTTTATGCAAGAGGAAAGAGCAGAAAATTTTAAAATGAAGCCTTTATTTAAAGATGTTGAAAAACAGCAGTTTTTTGAAAATGAAGGCTATGCGGTATTCCCGCTGATTGACCAAAATGAGGTGGATGATTTAAAGCGTTATTATGAAAACCTCAATTTGAAAGATGAAAATGGCTTCGGTTTTCATGTGAGCATGGATCAAAAGGACAAGGATATGTGCCGAAGCATTAGGGAAAAGATATGGGGTGCTGTAGTACCGGCACTTGAAAACCATTTGAAGGATTTTAAACCCTATGTTTCCAGTTTTGTGATCAAAGAGTCCAACCCCAAAGGCGTAGTTCCTGCCCATCAGGATTGGAGCTTTGTAGATAAAGAGGAAGATGGTTATTGTTCCATTACCTGCTGGGTAGCATTGGTGGATACCACGCTCGATAATGGCTGTATGGGCGTAATCAAAGGCAGCCACCGTTTTATGGAGTACAACAGGCCATCACCATCACCTCAAACGCCTGTGCCGCTGAGCGATCATATGTTCAGTATATTCCCTTATTTGAAAACCATAGAAATGAAAGCCGGAGAAGTCTTGATGTTTGACAACCGTACTTTTCATGCCTCACCGCCCAATACTACAGATGGAATAAGGTTGGCAGCGGGAGTAGGAGTGACCCAAAAAGATGCGCAATTGGTTCATTACTATTTAAAACCTGATGGTAAAAATGACACTTTACTTAAATACAAAGTTGATGAAGATTTTTTTCTTAAATATGAAAATGCAAGGCTGGCAAAAATGTATGAAAATGGTGAGTTGATTGAAGGCTATGGTGAGCCCAAGGAAGTGCCATACGATTGCCCTCAGTTTACAAGTGATGAATTGGTTGAAATGATAAAATCAGCTGGAAATGAATACAATGTGCCCATGACTGAGAAATTGGCAAAATTATTTAGTCAGCAGGAAAAACAACAAGAGCAAAAAGAAGAGGAAGAAAAAACAGTTGAACATGAGGAAAAGCCAAAAGAGCAAGAGGAATATGTATGGATAGATGACAGAAGTTTTTTCCAAAAATATACACCCCTGAATATTGCAAGGGAAATCAAAAAGAAATTGGTCAGCTAAAAAAAGAATTATGTTCCAGTTCCCCGATAAAATGAAAACGGTGTTTCAAGATGAAAGACACCAGGAAGAATTTGAGAAAAACGGATTTATCGCCCTGCCTTTTTTTAATGAAGGGGAAATCAAAGAATTGACCGAACTCTACCATCGTCTGCATCCCGAAGATGAAAAGGGATTTTTTCCGAGTACTTTTTCAAAAGACAAAGCATATAGACAGACTGCCGATAAGGAAATCAAAAGAATATGTGAAAGAAGTATTGAAAAATATTGCAAAGATATAAAAGTCGTTTGCGGCTCCTTTATTGTCAAAAATCCCGGCCCGGAGAGTGGCATGTGCGTACATCAGGATATGAGTCTTGTAGATGAGTCGCGTTTTACGGGGATTAATATCTGGGTGCCGCTTTGCGATTTAAGTATTAAAAATGGGGCTATTTTCGTGTTACCTGGCAGCCACAGGCTTTTCCCTACTTACAGAGGGTCATCAATACCAGAGTTTTTCAGTCCTGTTAAAGAAGAAGATTTACTGGATTACATGCAGCCATTGTTACTGAAGGCTGGTGAAGCTGTTTTTTTCGACCAAAGCATAATGCACTATTCCCCGCCCAATTATTCCGATAAGTTAAGAATAGTGACCAATACCTACTTCACCCATAAAGACACTGAATTCAGGACTTATTACTGGAACAAAGAAGAGCACGGTGATGCAAAATTGGAGGCTTTTGCGCAAGACGATGATTTTATGACCAATTTCGAGCAGTTTGGCGAGAATATCCAAGATCGCCCCAAAGTAGGTAAATCACTGGGTTTGGTTGATTATAATTTCCCTAAGGTTGATTTTGATTATATAGCAGAGCGATATGAGAGAACAAATTCAAGGGAACTGATAGAAGGAGCGAAGCCAAAAGAAAAAGCTCAAACAGAGGAGCCTGTTATAGTTGATAGCAACAACAAAGGATTATTCAGCAAGCTTAAAAGTTTGTTTGTTGAGTAATCAATTACAGCATAGTATGTTTAACCACATAGAAATTGAGAAAACATAGGAATGAAGCAACAACATAGGTATTGAGGAAACATAGGAATGAAGCAACAACATAGGTATTGAGGAAACATAGGAATGAAGCAATAACATAGGT
>JBBDNB010000008.1:0-67247 GCA_040877935.1 Chitinophagales bacterium | reverse complement strand
ATGAAGCAACAACATAGGTATTGAGGAAACATAGGAATGAAGCAATAACATAGGTATTGAGGAAACATAGAAATGAAAAGCAATATAGGCATGAACCACTGAATGATATTTAACTATTGATTCTTGAGAATTACAAAAACATGTAGGAAATAGGGTAATAAAGCATTTAAAGGATGATTACAAAAAAATACCTTGATGAATTGACTTACGAGATTATAGGTGCGGCTATTGAAGTACATAAAGCAATAGGTCCTGGTCTTCTTGAAAGTGTTTATCACAAGTGTATGGTGCATGAACTTGAGCTTAGGGGTATCAACTTTCAGTCTGAACAGTACATTGAATTGAACTATAAGGGTTTGAATGTTGCGGCTGATCTAAGGTGTGATTTGTTGGTAGAAAACGCAATTGTCGTTGAATTAAAGTCTGCCAAAGAAATAGAGCCAATTCATGAAGCCATTTTGTTGACCTACATGAAATTATTGGAAAAACCCAAAGGCCTAATGATAAATTTCAATGTAACCAATATTTTTAGTGAGGGACAAAAGACTTATGTAAATGAATTTTTCAGGGATTTGCCCGACCATTAAAATTTATGATTTCTATGTGTCTATGAGGTTAAGTTTAAAAATATTGTGGTAATGAGTAAAAGGATTTTTAAAAAAGAAGAGCACCAAAAAATATTCGATAAACAAGGCTTTATTGTGCTGCCATTTCTGACAGAAGATGAAGTCGCATATTTAGATCGGTTTTTTGATGAGCTTCATCCTAATGTAGATAAGCAATCAGGATTTTTCAGTGGAAGCTATAGTGGTGACTTTGATTACAAGAAAAAAGCCAGTGATGAGATTGTAAAAGTATTTAGCAGGGCTTACGAAGAGAATTTTATAGACTACACACCATTTGGAGGGGCTTTTTTGTATAAGGTTCCCGGTCAAAACAGTGAATTGCAAGCCCATCAAGACTGGACAATTGTAGATGAGAAAGAAAACGTAGCATTAAATTGCTGGGTGCCTTTGTGTGATGTAACGCTCAAGAATGGACCAATAATGATTCTCCCGGGGAGTCATTTTGATAACCTCAATGTGGTCAGGGCGCCAACATTGCCCTTCTTTTTTAGCGGTGATGATGAAATGGTGGTAAAAGAATTGGAGCCAATGGAGGTGAAAGCGGGCACGGCTGTAGTTTTAAATCAAAGTGTAATTCATTATTCACCACCCAATAAGGGCAATAAAATCAGGAAAGCCATAACAGCTGGATTGAAGAGCAAAGATGCCCAGATGTATTTTCACTACAAAGTACCTGAAAAGGATGAGTTGGAAGTTTTTAAGGTGGATGATGACTTTTTGATCAGCTTCAAAGACTTTGTGAACGATATTGGCAAACGCCCATACTTTGGAAAGAGTATTGGCTCAATACCATATCAATTGCCCCAATATAGGGGAGAGGCATTGTATGGGAAATTAAAGGAGATGAAAGAGAGTGCTGGGTTTGAGATGAATCATTCCTTTAGTGAAGAACAGGAAATTGAACCTGACATTCCAGACCAAAAACCCAAAAAAGGTATTCTGCAAAAAATCAAAGAAAGCTTGTTCTCCTAAACAAAGCAATTCATAAATGAATACAGCAAGTGTTATCAAAAAAATTAACAGTGGTTTGCTCTTGCTGATTGTTGTGTATGGCTTTCTTTGGCTTTTTTTAGGGGCTTATTTTAGTCATCCCAATGCCGAGGATTTTTCATTGACTTCAGCACCAAAGTCAGAAGGTGTTATAAATGCAGCATCACATCTTTTGGTCACCTATGATGGGCGTTATTTTACCAATATACTGCATGGTATCAATCCCATGGCACTTGGCTGGCTTGACGGCTACAAGTGGACCATAGCATTTAACATTCTTTTCTTTGTTTTTTCTGTTTGGTATTTTCTACAAACCTTAAATGGAGGAAAAAAGAAATTTCAAACCCTTTTATTGAGCTCCTTTTTTGTTGCAGTCCATTTTGCATTGACACCATCATTGGTGCACGAATTATACTGGCTGGTGAGTTCATTTGTGTATTTGTACTGCTGGTGTTTTACATTGCTTTGGGTTTCCACTTTAATCAGGTTTTACAATTCAAATAGCGAAGGCAAAAAGAAACTGTATTTTTTACTCACCTCTGTTTTTTTGGTTAGCTCTGTAGGCATCAATGAGATGATGTTGGTCATCAATGCATTTCTGTTGGCAGGATTTGGCTTATATCACTACTATATTTACAAGCGGGAATATTATGTCCTGGTTCTGCTGTCTGTACTGTCATTTATAAGCTATGCCTTTTTTATAATGTGTCCGGGAATCCGCAATAGGTTTTCTAGTTTCGAAAATGAACATCATGAAAATCATTACAATGAAATTATCAGTAAAAGCTTGCTGGATTTTAGTCAGGAAATGTTTTTATTGCTCAGCCAGGGAGGCATCTTTATTATTTACTTTATAATTGTGTTGGTGGGATTTAAAGATGTGCTAACGCTTAACCTTAAACTTCCTTCGCTTTCATTTAGGAATAGAATATTTTGTGTTTTGGCCTGTTTTGTTGCTGTTTACCTGATGATCTATGCCTTTTATGTGCCAATGGGACATGAGGAGTTTTTACCCCATAGAATATACACATCAGTTTGGACAGGTGCCCAACTGTCTTTTTTGGTTTTAATTATAGTGTTTAATTCTTTTAAATTTCAGCTTATTGACAGAGTTATGAGGCAATATCTATTGTTTGTTTCTTTATGTCTTTTCACTTTTTTATTTTTTACTCAAAAAAGCAATATTCAGTTATTAAAGCATGATTATATTTCTGGTAGACTTGAGGGATTTGATATGCAAATGAAAGAAAGGTATAAAATCCTTAGTGAAGCAGATCAAAGACAACATTGCAGGAGTATAGCAATATTGGAGCCATTGAAGGATACCCCGCGCAGTGTGCATAACGATCCGGATATACAACCCAACAGAATAGCAGCATATTGGAATAAAGCCTATGAATCTTATTTTGAAGTTGTGGAAGTAAGATTTTCAAGTGATACGATCACCAAAAAGGATTTAATAAGGGATCTATTGTATGAGTAACAATGTTTTTTATACGATCATAACTATGCTACTCTTGTTGGTATTGGGACTTTATGCAAATGAAGTGAGAAAAAAGACTTTCTTAAAAGATGATAATTTTGCTTGTGTAATGCAGATGAAATGTGACGACCACTTTATACCATCGGCACGATTTACAAAAAGACTTGAAAATGAGTTTTTATGCGAAGGATTGGTAAACAAGTACAAAATGAATACAGAGGATGAGTATGTTTTTTTTATAGAGTTTATGAGATTATCAGGTATTGTAAGCAATGATATCTTATTAAATAAAAAGCCTGATTACTATTCTGCAAGGGTTTTACAAAATCATGATGTTATTGCAGAAATTAGATTTAATTTTAAAAAAGGTGATTTCAGGCTTCTAAAAGTAGAAGGATTCTGCAACGTATTTAAAGAAGTGGATTGTTTTTTGGAACAGTAGTATTTAATAAGGTACATGACCGTTATAATAGCATGTTAATATTTAATTTATGGAGATTGAAAAAGAGCTTGTAATAGATATAAAGGACTTGTCTAAGGGGTATTATCCAAATGAAAAGGGTGAATTTGGTTTTTATGCATTGAATAATATAAATGTACAGTTTTATAAAAATCAAAGAATTGGTGTTATAGGCGAAAATGGCTCAGGAAAAAGTACGTTATTAAAGATCTTATCCGGCTTAATAAAACCTACTAATGGCAGTGCTGTTATAAAGGGAAAAGTAAATGCACTTATAGAATTAGGCAGTAATTTTATTCCTGATCTTACAGGAAGGGAAAACACCAACTTCTTTCTGAAGATTAATGGGATTAATGGGAGTTTAAAAAATGATTTCATAGATGAAATCAAAGAATTCAGTGGTTTAGGTAAATATTTTGAACAGCCTGTTAAACATTATTCCAGTGGTATGTTTGTAAGACTGGCTTTATCGGCTGGTTTTCACATCAATGCCGATTTGTTTTTTATTGATGAGGTTTTGCAGGCAGGTGACGCAGCCTTCAGGGAAAAAGCATCCTCGTATTTTAAAGAAATAACCAATGATGGAGCTACATTGCTTTTGGCATCGCATAGCCCCGATGAAATATTGGAAAATTGTACAGATTGCATTTGGCTTGAAGAAGGACAGATTAAAATGCTTGGAAAAGCAGGTGAAGTCGTTGAAAATTATTATAAAAGCATGACTAAATCATATGCTGAATCAAAATATTTTCCTGAAAAAGATAAAAATATTGTAAGTCAAAAAATAAAATTTTCAAATAACATCAATAAAACACAAGATAAATTAGCCAATGAACTCATTGAAGTGTTGGATTTTAAAATTACACCTGTAGACAATTCAAGTGATATTACATATGAAAATGGATTTAAAATTAAAATTACTGTTTTAAAAAAAATAGAAGGATGGTCATTGCATCTAATGATTGTATTGTACGATATTTACATGAAGCCCATTATATCCCTTGTTTCAAGTAATAATAAATCAATTTACGAAAAACTTAATAGTTTAAAACATAAGAAAGGGGAAATGACTTTAGAATGTAATGTTCCTCCCAATCTTCTAAGTTCAGGTGTATTTTATGCTGACTTTATGTTTGGTAAGGATCCTGAAAAAGGAGAACTTTATACTGAAGAAGCTTATAAATTACCCGTTAAAATAAAATTTGAGGTTAAAGAGGGTATCAACACTTATGATTTTTCTGGTGCAGGCCAGAATGTTTTTATAAAACCTTTGGCTGAATGGAAAGTAAATGATCATAAAATGGTTGAATGAGTCAATCTATTTAATGCTAATGTATACAGATTGATATACTGTATTAAATATTACTTACAGCATGTAATTTAATACTTAAATAATAAGCAATATAAATTAGGCAATAATCTAGTTTCAGCAATCTTCATGTTAAAGATATAACACAAAGCAAATGATCAAGTTTAAAAACAGCAAGCTACATAGTAAATTCATTAAAGATGGATGTGTTAAATTTGATTTGCTAAATAATGTTGAGGTTCAAAAGCTCAGGGATTTGTACTTTGATCATAAAGAAGAGCATTTAGTTGTGAAAAATATGATGCACAGCACAACTGATACCTTTAATGTAGATCTAATTCTAAAATTAGATGAAAAAATAAAAAACATATTGGTTCCAAAGCTTTCTGATATTTTACACGAATATGATCATATATTATCTTCTTTCATGGTTAAAGAATCCGGTGATAATAGCCAAACTTCATATCATCAGGATCCTACATTAGTAGATTCTGATGAATATATGAGTGCTAATATATGGGTAGCCCTTCAGGATACAAATAGTGAAAATGGTAACCTTTGTGTTGTTAAAGGTTCGCATAGAATTACAGATTGTCTTGTTGTAACACCTGATTTCCCCGCGTTTTTTAATAAATTTAAAGATCAAATCCCTGAATATTCAACAGAAATTCCAGTGAAATCAGGTCAAGCAATAATTTTTGATAATAAGCTTATACATGGTGCGACAGCAAATCATTCCGGTAAAGAGCGAATAGCTGCTGTATTATCAATTAAATCAAAGCAGGCTAAGTGGAATTTTTATTATTTGGAACCAGGTAATCCAGAGAGTAAGATAGAAAGATATGCATTCGACACTAAAAGTTTTGCTGAATTAAAGAAAAACCAGCGCCCTTCCTCTAAATTTTTAGGATATCATAATTACAATTTTAAACAACTCGACTATAAACATTTTAAGCAATTCATGCTTAAAAATTATCCTTTAGAATATATAAGAGCTAATATCAAACTTTTTAATATGAGTTGAATATAATTGTTATTTTATTTATGTTAAATGTTCTAATTTTTCTTTAATATAGTTATTATCGATATCATCGTAAAACAAATAAATTTCTCCTACATTATCTCCAGTATTAGGTTTAACATTATGAAGTTTATGTGTTTCTGAAAAAAAATAATCTTCCCTTTGTTTATACAATATACCTTTATCTGCTGAATTTGAAGCAGTAATCACGTTAAAATATTCGGAATATTTGTGGTGAACTCTTAAAACAATATTGTTTCTATTAACCTGTGTTTGATTTGGTTCTGATGAGTGTATTATACGGGAATCAAAAATAATTGCCTGGCCTGCTTTTAATTGAAAAGTTTTACCATAACTATCCAAAAACTTCCTTTTATTTTCCAATGGCCATTTAAATACGTTGTAAGCAAAATTAATTTTATTAAAAATCCTGTGAGAACCGGGTATCACTTTTAATGCGCCAGTATTATTATCCACATCTATAAATGGTGCCCATATGCCATATAGTGGTTCTATAGATTCATTAAATATTAATGAAGGGTCGTTGTGCCATTCCAGTGGGTATTGGTTATCTGCTTTTCTTGAGTAAAGCAAACTAACAGGAGATTTGTAATCTTTGAAGTAGTTATCTAAGTTATTTTTTATTGTATTTATTATAAACTTATGCAAATCTCTTCTGTCTTTAGCGTTTTCCAATTCTAGGGATGAAAATGTCCCTCTGAATAAAGATGTATCAGGAAATGTTTCTTCAAATTTATTTTGGAGTTTTTTTATGGTGTTATCGTCTAAAAGATCAACAACTACAAAGCCTTTTTCATTTATCTTTGCTTCAATTTTCTGGCTTTTAAGTATATGAAATATTTTATGTTCGTAGGTTTTAGCTCTTCCTTTGCTCACATTATGTTCATGGATTTTATCAATCAACCCCGAGGCGGTAATTTCTGAATTCTGGGTCACATTGTTTTCAATAGAAAACTCAGCTTTTTTCTTAAAGGGAAGTATCCCCTTTTCTAGTTTAGGTAAGTGTTGAAAAATTTCTTCTGTGTTAATTTCAAAAGCATCAATTTGATTTGGATTTGAATCATCTTTATGAAAATAAAGCGCCTGGGCATTTTTTTGTGTGATATTTACTAATACTGCAACTCTCTCCTTTGGAGTTGAATTAATAAATGACCCGTGAAATGTTTTATTATGAAAAACAGCAGCTTCTCCAGCAAATAGTCTCATATAGGATAAATATGGATGCATTTTTTTGTCGATTGGAATATGGGTAATTCCCATACTGCCAGAGCGTATATTGTTGTAAAAGGAATGGCTTTCAGGGATAAAACAAATCCCTCCATTTTCAGGATAAGAAACATCAAGTGGGATCCAAACTTGGTAATTTTGATAGTATCTTTCGTCAACAGCACTCCAATCCTGGTGAAGTTGAAATGCTTCATTGCTTTTTGCTCTTTTTACTACAAAATGACTCGCAAGAAAATTAAAGTTTTCAAAATGTTGATCAAAATATGGTTTTATCGTATTTACTATTTCATTGTGTACTTTTAAGTTGTTCCGATCTTTAGGATCATTATGCGTAACAGACATGTCTTGATCCTTTATTTTTTCCTGATAATATTTCCTAAAAATACTTTTTAAGTCATCTATCATAGATTGATCGCCCAGTTGTATTTTACTGAAACCTATATTCTCTATAGACTGCTGTAATATTTCGTATTTTATCATTGTAATTTATATATTAAGTAGTGTTGTTGTAAATTCAACTGCTTTTTCCGATTAATTTATTGATAATTCTATTTCTGTATTTGTATAAAGTGCCAACATTTAATTCGCATTTATCTTTAAATACTTCAAATGAAACGTCCGGTGCTTTATAATCTATATACCCTAAAAATTCAGCGTGTTTAGGACGTTCATCTTTTTTCATTTCTAACATAGATTTAACGCTGATTTTATATTTTTCGATTTTTGATAGCGGATTTCCCTTTGGTAAAAAATGATGTGTAAATTCAGCATTTTTTGAATACCCACCTGTAATACAAGCTACTCTTTGCTTGTTTGAAAAGTTTTTCCTTGAAGCATGTATTATAGCCTGATTGAACATAACACATTCTCCTGCTTTTGATGGTACGTCAACAAGATAATCGACCGCAGCATCTTTAAAAGAATAAAAATAGGGAGGGAGATCTGGTGAAATTCGCAAGGAAGGGTAAAATTTATGACTTCCCGGAATAAACTGCATACATCCATTTAAGACGTTTGTATTGTCTAAAGCAACCCAAAGACCAAATGCAGTATGTTTTGTTTCATCTACAAACGAGCCATCTTGATGAATGGTTACAGAAGAATTTTTACCTCTGTCTTTTGTCAAAAATACACTTATCGTTAGATTGTAGTTTATTAAATATTTATTAATTTCTTTTTTATAATAAGGTATTAAGAAATCATTAACTTTATTAATTATATTGCTATCACTGGTGTTTAGGGTAGTATGAAAAGCATTATTTTTTTTAGCATTGTGTTTCTCGCGAATGTAGTTGTAAAATTCTTTGATTTCTGAAATTTGCATAGCATCAAATAAGGGAAACTTCACAAATCCTTTATTATGATACGCTGAATTTAATTGTTTGTCCTTTAATATCTGTTCCATAATTCTTTATATAGAAAATTGAAGGTAATGATTAAAAGAGCATTTATTAATCAAGTTTAGGCCCAATAATAAATGTTTCCATCCTTTCCTTCTGCTATAAAACAACCAATTGTAACGCGATCGAGGTTCCCTTCAATGTAATTGATACTGTGCCATATTTGAGCAGCCCTAAAAATTGTTGCAGAACACTTTTTAGGTTTTATCATATAGTGCTCTATATTTGTATGCCCTCTATTCTTAAAAATAGACCCATCAATATTATGTCGTTCTTCATAGGATGTTTCATTAACATTGATTTGTGTGTTTTCCCATGACTTATTGAATAATACCAGTTCACCACCTTCTTCGGGAGCTTGTAATGTAATAAAAAGGGACAATGCATTTTCAAGATCAATCACTTCATAAATGTTTTTTTTAAATTCTGAATCTAATTGGTTTAAAAATGCATTTTCACAATGTATATCAATACCATTTTTTCCGGAAAAAAGTACACGAAAGCTCATTGGAGATAGACAAATTTGATTGGGTAAACAAAGTAGTTTTGTGCCTCCTGATTGTTCTATTTGCTTTCTTATTACATTTGCAGCAGCATGCTCACTTGTGAAAAAACGCTTTGAAAATGATTTGTTTGAACTTAAATAGTTATTTAGTGCTTCAGCAGCATTTTCCTGATCGCCCCTAATTATAGAGTATGGAAAAGGAAAAAAACATCCATCAGGAAGTCTAAAATAACCTTTGTCCTCATTTTTATCTGAAATTCTTAGGGCACTTAAAAGTTCATCAGCAGTATTAAGACTGATGAAATTATCAATGTTAATGATGTCAGTATTGCGTTGAAACAATGATGAAAGTGTAGCTTTATCAATGGTGCTGTTTTCTATATTTTTATATTTTAAAATTATGTCTGTCATGATTGTTTTATTGTATATGCCCTGACAGCTTCCTTTTCATCAGGATTGGCTGGATATAAGAGTTTCCATTGGATATCTATTTTATGAACAACATTCAGGTATTCTGTAAGGAAGTCTTTATAAGATGCGCTCATTAGAAAAATGTTTTCCTCTCCTCCTTTCCTTACAAATTTAAAGAATTCACCGTAATGATTGGGGTCACAATTACAATAAGCTTGTAAATAAGACCTGTAGGGTTCTACGGTGCTTATATGTTGGATATCAAATAATACCACACTTTGGTAATTGTTGAATTTATAACTTTCAAATGGTTTAAATGCATTTAATATCATACTTGCAGATTGGCTGTTTAGGAAAATATTTTTGCCTTGAATGATTTCATCAAATTCACTTTTCAGGTTTTTTTGTTCTATATAAAACTTATTTAAGCTCCTGCTTTTGAACCATAAATTTGTTCCATGCCCTAAGAAAAAAACAAGGGACAACATCAAAAAAATATTTTGCAACGCATTATTTTTAATATCAATAACTATAAACAAAAAAGATACATAAAGTATGTTGATAGAGCATAATAATACAGACATTCCTGTATCTGTCATTTTAACTTTATACCCAATAAAGAGAAAAAACATCCAAATAATAATATGATAAAGGAGCATTTTTAAAGTTTCTTTATTCTTTTTTACATACCCGGCCAGCGTTATGAATAAAATAATTAAAATATTAAACAGGAAAAGGAATTTTGAAGCCAACAAAGCGTTAAAAAAGAGTGTCCAGGTATTCATCATCATGTATTGATAATCCCTTGTTTCCATTTCTTTATCAATTAATGATCTTAGAAATTCAGCATCATTAGTTGTAGCATCTCCCCACATATTTTTATTTATAGCTTTATATCTCATTGTATCAATGTAGCTATTCATTTTGTTTACAGATACGATATTATTCCTCGTGGTGAGTTCATACTCTACATCCGGTTCTATTTTTTTGTAAAATGCATCTGATGTACTGATATCATGGGCAAACCATATAATTACTGTTACCGATATTATCGCTGGTATCAGATATAGCTTTATTGAGTTTGTAAACTTTGTGATTAATTTATTTTGATCTAAAATCAAGAAGTAATAAAGCCCAACAATAAATAGCATTAAAACAGCAGCTTCAGGTCGTGTGAAAAGCCCCGCTACATAAAATAAATTATAGAACAGCCTACTTTTATAAGTGAGTTTATTGTGCCTAAATTCATATGCCAAAGCAAAGAGAGCTGAAAAACTCATTAAAAAACCAATATTGGTGCATATTAGAGTTGTTGCTTGTTCACTATAAAATATTATTAGTAGTATAACGACAGCTAAATAGTTTTTGAATTTTAAAACATATTTACTGAATATATTTAAAATTATAAAAAGGCTAACCAACAAGTAGGAGTATTGGAATACACTTAACCAGGGAATTTCTGGGAAACTTGTAAAAAAATAAGAGTAAACCTTAATGAGTAGTATATGAACTAAATAATAAAAATCATTATAAGGCATTCCTGGAGTAAGCACTCCCTCAATCATTGCTGTAAAAATAGGTTCATATCTTACATAATAGAACCCATATAGAAAATAACTAAATAATAGTGTTAAAAATGACAAAACCAATAAAAATATACTGTTTCTTAAAAGCAAGTTTATATTGTGTATGGTGCTATGAATCACAGTTTTAATTTATAGTTTTGTTACAATATTATCAATATAAAAAACATGTATTTGATTTTAAGATTTAAAATACAAATGTGACAAAATACTGCTTACAACTTACTGATAAAGTTACTTATTTCTTTGTAGAATCTTTTAAGCATAGGAATTTGCAGGGCAATTAATTTTTGTATAATTTTCTATAAAATGAACAATTGTCAATTGAAAATATATACCTTGCCATAAAATCAATAGAATAGTTGAAGCTTTTAAAACACCATAATGATAAAAGAACTTTGCACAAACATCACTTTTAGAATCATATAAATATTCTATTGGTCAAGCACATTCCTCTTGTTCGGATATAAATGCTATACGAAACTTAATTAGAATTAATAATTGCTTTGTTTAAAGACTCATGTAAAATGATCTTGTTATTAATATCACTGATTAAGTCAATTTCATTCAATCTGTTTTTTTTGAACCATAAATAATAATGAAGGGAGTAACTCAAAATTTCGAATTTATATTCATTTTCTTTTTGAGCAAAATGGTAATCTTCTATATCCAATGGAAAAAAGTTGCAAGCGGGAATCTCTTCGTACAGATTTCGTTTCCTGCGTAAGATACTGTCATTTAAATGAAGTAGGGTAACATTATCGGTAATATTTATGTTTTGTTTTAATTCATCTATTGATACTGCCTTACGAGAGTCTTTATAGATTGGACCAATGATACCATTTTGAACATCTATAGCCACAGCATATAATATAGTCTTTTCTTTAAAATAAACAAGGCATATATCGTGTTCAATTTCATCTAAATGTGCAGCAGTAGCAAAATAATTACTTTCACCCAGTTCATTTATTATCCTTGAAGTAATTAATGAGATTCCTCCGCACTGAGGTGCCCAAACACCTGATATTATATTTGATAATATAGAATCTAAAGACATTTTTTCATATGGATAGTTTTCTTTTTGAGGCATCCTTGGATCCGCAAATATTTGATATAATGAAGATGTTAAAGCAATTAGACCTTCAACACCCCCTTTTTCAATATCTTTATTAAGGTCTATCCATTCAAAATTGATTGGTGGATAAACAAGTACTTGTTTATTACATAATGAATCACTTGGATCAAAAAGTCCAATATTAATTGCCGAGTCTATATTCTCTAAAGGAATATTATCTGATAAAAATCTTTTTTGTAATTCTTCCTTGCTAATCTTTTTTGAATTGAATTTGCTTTTTTTCCTTGGTTTAATTTCCTTATCTCCTTCTAAAATAATTTGCTGGACTTTAAAATAGCTCTCGTATACTTCATTCCATCCTCCAAACCTGTTATTTTGTAAATCGAAGCCGCTAAAAATTGTTTTGGGTTTGCTTCTAAGCGTATCAATATATACGATATCATTTTTGTCATGAGTTTTTAATAGCTCCAAACGTTTTTGCATCTCAAGATGGTAATTTCGAGCATCTCCACTAAGAATATCAGTTACTGCCGAATTCCAGGTAGGTGAAAATGGCAATAATCCCAAAAAAGTAAAGCTTGAAATAATATTTACATTATTAATATTTAGCGAAATATTTAAATAGGGGTAAGAAAAATTAAGTATGTTTTGAAGTATAAAAAACCACAGAAATGGAAAAAGAAAATGTGTTACATTGAATATCCTATCCGGATAATCACCTTCTACATGATCTAGTGCCCAGTAATAGGGCAGGGGTAATATTAAGTATATTGCTAAAGCAGATACGCAAAACAGCAAATATGATTTTTTGTTTTGCTGCAAACTTGGGTTGTTTTGAACCAGTTTTATTCCTACAGGAATATATAGAACGCTTAGAGCCCATAGTAAATAATGATTTTTAAGCCAAGTCCAGTTTATTTTTATGTTTTGCGAAATAGTTATGCTTATTTTATTTGATAAATAAGCCAAGTCAAAATTAATAGGTTCTTGTGTGAAATGTGATTGGATACCAGGTGCAGATAGATGAATATATAAACCACAAGCAACGGCAAACAATAAAATGAAACTCTCAGCTTTATGATCAGATTTTTTGAAAGAGAAGTATATTACTAAGCTGAATACGGTATAAGGCAATAGGATTAGATACATTTCATTACATCCCAAAATCATTAAAATAAAAATAGAAGCAAGTAGTAAATATATAAACTTACGTCCTCCTACTAATGATTTATACATTAGTATAATTAATATGCACAGTAGTACAGTTAATACCATTGGTGTGAAATACACCATTGTACTTACCATATAATAAAAGGCTGCAGGCATAGAGGGGAAAACATAAATGCTCATTGCAAATAATAGAATAGAATAAAGCAATAAGGTGTTTAAGTTTGTTTTTGGGAAACTTACTTTCATTAAGTATAATAGTCCTGAATATAATAACACAAAATGAAGCAGTGGAATAAGTTTATACATCCAAAAATTGTAATTAACCAGTGGGTTAATTGCATAAAGTAGAGCTACAAAATATCTTCCGTCATAGGTGAAATACAAATCCTTGAAATGTACAAAACGCCCCAATGTTTGTGAAAGCATCGATTGTGAATAATCTTCAAGTCCCGGATATGTATAGTACGAAAGTATACAAAAGGGCAATAGCAAATAAACCAATAGGCTAAATAAAAAATATCTTTCTTTCATAAATAGGTGTTGATCCAATGATTTTGGAACTATCTAATATTCTGTTTTATAACACTAAATTAAACATGCAAACTGATAAGTGTTTTACATTGATGTTTGTGTAGAGTTGTTACTACATATGTAATGTAAAAAATTATTTACGTTGTTTATTTCATCGATTTTAACTTTATTAGAACCGGATTTATGCCTGCGTAGTAAGAATTGAGCACTAAATGAATCTATTTCATTTATGTGAATTGATTTAGGATGATTAGCCGGATAAAAGACAGCTATAGAATAAATTGAATCAATAGGACTGATTTTGTGGAGCGGGGCTGATAAATTAAAAATCTGTTTAACAGTAAGCATAAGTGCACTATCGCTATTTGTTATGTTTATTTTATTTTCTAATGCTGACCAATAATTATTGCAATTTTTATTTGATTGATGAATTTGAGACTTAAGTGATTGCTGTAACTTTTTTTTATCTAATATTAAATTACTAAAAAGCTCTGTATCTTTTAGAAGTAAGCTTTCGAATAATGCTTTCGTAGATTTAGTTCGTATATCAGGCTCATATTTAAATTTTTCAGGAGCAATTATACGCAATAGCTTATTGTCATGAAGAAATGTTATACTCAATGCACAAGCTAACAACAAACTGAAGATAAAGAGCAAACCAGCTTTATAACACACTTTTTTGATTTAAACATTTAAGTACTTATATTTTGTACTTTAATTTATTGATGTTTGCAGTTAATTACTTTCGGTTTTTACAATAATAGCCCCAGCATTTTCAGGATTTTTAAGTACTAATTCAAAACCCAGGGCAAAGGGTATAAATGATGGGTTAAAAGCAGTTGTAATTTTACCACCCCCGTTAGATGAACAGTTTTGCAAATAAAAAATATTATCTGGGCTTACATTATTTGAATCGGCATTATTCTCATCTAACCATACATTAAACACTGTATTACCACTGATTTGCTTACCCCCAAATATGAATCCATTTTTGCTGCTACAATTCGTGACAAAGAGTGGGGCTTTTAATGCTCCGCTTTCAAATCCGGATTCCGGGATAATTAAATCCAATGTATCCAGCGGAGAGTTGCGGTAGATGAATCTTTCAAAATGCTCATGATACCTAACAAACAATTTGTTATTCAGGAAGTCGTAAAAATATTTCATATGCAAATCTACCGGTTCGTCAGGGAAAAAATCATTTACACCGTAGATGAATTTTTTAGCAAAAGACATGCCTTTTGATTCGGAAATCTCCCCGTCTAATGAAAGTCTGGTTAATTGTTCTCTCATTAAGTGCAATGAATCGAAAAATACTTTAGCTTCATTTTTTCTTAAATCCAGTACATAACCGGATTGTTCCCAATTAATCTCGCATCCAGCGCATAATACGAATTCACCTGATATTTCTTTTGGTTTAGAAAGGGGGGAATATAAAGATACCGCTAAAGTGCTTGCTGATTTTTTCATATTCCTTTTATAACCTTCAAGTATATCCCCACTTACAGGGATAATCTCTTTTTTGTCCCACCAAGGATTGATATTGTATTTCTGAACAATAGAAGTGTCCTTTACTATGGCTTCATAAGAGGCAAATCCATTAGGAGATTTTCTGTATTCATGGATAAAGCCGGGCATTTTTGGATCAATGTCAACCATTATCCATGAATCATTAACCTTTACTTCTCCAAATGAATGATAATTTGTAGATAGTTCTCTAAAGTCCTCTACTTTGAAATAACCGGTTTTCATGAGCAATTCCGCAAAGCCCCTGAAAAAATCTTTAGAGCTTTTAACATATTGTCCCCATAGCATGCCCATTAATGAGTATTTCAAACTGTACAAATAATCAGTTTCTCCAGAGAACAAGTCCATGTCATTTTTGAAATGTATAGACTTAAAAAGTTGTCCGGCTTGTTTTATCAAGTGGATTTTAATGGATGCTTCATCACTTTTTTTATTAATGCCTTCAAGTAAGTAGTTTAATAGTGTAGAATCATTTCTAAGGGCTGTGTTTAATTTTGGCACATTAGGTTTAATATAAAATGATATAGGTTCTGAACTTGAGTTTTTTATATTGGTAGTAAAATGAAATTTGTTAGTGCTGGAATCGAACTTATGACCGGAAACCTCTACTTGTGCAAGTATGTTTTCATTGAAGGTCAATAAACATAGGAAAATAACAAGGTCTACTAATTTCATGGTAGGATTAATTTATATTGTAAATATAAAAGCGAACAATTCAGCTTTGTTTTGTCAATAATAGCATTTTGATGATGATTTTTCAAACATCTTAGGAAGCTGCCAATGACTAATTTTGTAAGAATTTTTTCTTATTTTGAATTTTAATAACAACAAGTGTTTTTAATAGTTGAAATTCCAAACTGTATTTTACTTATTCTTCAGCTATTTTAAATAATAAACTCAATTTATTTTTGAATAAATACTGGCAATATGGTATAATTGGTAAAATATAAAAACTACTATTGTCAGCTAAACATTACAGGTTAAACTCTTACTACATGAAACGAACATGCCAAAAAATTTTGACACACATGAGCATGATTAAAATTTTTTGGTATTGTGAGTTCTCCGCCTGTTCGGTCAGGCAGGCATCTAACCACTAAAAATAAATTTTAAACAGATGAAATTTTCAATTACAAGTATTTTGATTTTTATTCTTTGCTCAAATATTTCAGCCCAGTTAAAAGTACCCGGGCATAAATTTGATTCTAAATCCAAAAAATTTCATTTTACTACGAGCATTACAAATGCAGGGGATAAGCCAGTAGCATTCTATGTTCAGCCAAATATACCTGATTTAAAAAATGCATTTAGAAATGATTCGACTCTAATTGCTTATTTACTAGAGGGTTTAAATAAAGAAGCCGAAAAAGCAGACATTCAAATAAAACTTATTAAAAAGGCAGGAAGCTTATTCAAATCTGTTTTTTTTAATAATGATCGACATCTTTTCCTTGAAGATGAAAATGAACAGCTCTATGCCTTAAAATATTCGTTGATGGGCATGATATGGGGGCAGCCTTCTAAAAATTCCAATGATTTTTATAAAGGTTTTATTGAGCTGTTGGTTCGAACACCGTATTTTGATTATGATGATTTCAGAGAAGTAGCTTTAGATCACAACAGTTTTATAGAGGTTAAAATTAATGATGCCTGGGTCATGGTTGATGTTGACCCGAAGAAGCCTGCGTTTATTAATAAATATAAAAACTCACCTAATGGCTATGCTTCATTTGAAGATATTGTTGCTGATACTTCATTGATTGAAAAATATGATCATCATCAATGGTGGAGTGAAAAATATGATGTTCCTGAAAGAGGAGACATTATAGAAAAATACAAAATTAATTTAAAGCAAAAGTCAAATACAGTAATGTACAGTCCTGTGTTTCATAGCGAACAAAAAATGAAAATATCGGGAGAATTCGTATTATGTCCTGGTTGTGAAATTTTCTGGGAAGAAAGGGGCTATTTTTTAAATCTGGAAGAAAAAAGAGGTGCTGTAGTGTATGATTCCATAAATTTATTAGTTATGCAAATTAAACAACTAGATTTAAAAGGAAAATTTAATGACGTGAATGGGCAAGTTTACGGAGAAAAATTATTAGGCTTAGTAAATAATTATATACCCGATTCACCAATAAAAGAGATGGATGATTTTATACCTTTTATCTCAAATGAGTTGTATGTGATGAATAAAAACATGTTAATCAGATATATTCACAGGAAATCACCATTAGATCAGGTTGTGATAAGTGTTCCTGATTCAGGTGTAAATATTAACCAGCTTAAAGCACCTTTATTCATAACCAAAAGCGAATCTGAAGAAAACATAAAAATTAATGGTGGCAAAACTTTATCGAGTGGAGAAAACAATTTTAATGTTTGGGGAAGTGAAAATGATTCAATTCCTGTAAATCCTTCTGAAATTTTATATCTGAAAGATATAGCTACGGTTGCTAATGCAAAGTTTACCTGCCCATTTAATCCTGCTTTTATTCCATTTGCGTTTGGATTTAATTTAGTTTTATCAAATGAAAAACTATCAGAAAACCTTAGTATTGAATTGAATAAGGACGATAATAGTAGTAAATAATTTCCGGACTCAGGTTTATAAGTAATAAAAGGGTAGGGGCAGTCGGATCGATCAGCGTTCTAAACTCAATACTTTTAGTATTTTACGCTAATTTCACATTTGGAATTAAGCCATGATTCCAAATTTAGCAATTATTAATTTGTGTAAAAACAATTTTAAATTATCCCAAACTAAATAAATGCGCAAAAATCCAAGTTTAATTGAGTTCGATCAAATTAGTTTGTCCGAAGATCAGGTCAATATTGATGTATTTAATTTAGTAGATTTATGCCCTTTTGTACCCAAGAGAATTTATACAATAAAAACTGCTGAAAACGAAAGCCAAAGAGGATTTCATGCACATAAAAATCAATCGCAAGTTATCAGTATTATAAAAGGACAAGCAAAAGTTTTATTATTAAATAATGAAGGTGAAAAATTTGTTTTTAATTTAACTGCTCAGGCATTATTTATACCGCAAAATCATTGGATAGAAATCACACTACATAAGGATAGTATTCTTTTGTGTTTTGCTGAAAAGCTCTACCATGAGTTATCTACCATAAAAGATAAAACGCGCTTTCTAAATAAGTAAAAATGAATATTTCAATAATCATACCTTGCTATAATAATGCAGAAAGCTTGTGGGAACTGATAAATCGACTTAAAAAAATTGAAGAAAATCAAGTCTTTAATGCTCATACTATCGAATATGTGTTTGTGGATGATAAATCTGAAGATGATACCTATACAATTCAACAGGAAATAAAGGCTAAATACCCTAATCAAATAAAGATTATTAAACTTACCCGGAATTTTGGTTCGTACAATTCATTTTTAGCAGGTATGATCTATGCGCAAGGTGATTGTAATGTTTATTTACATGCAGACCTTCAAGACCCCCCAGAGTTAATACCATCAATGTTTGAGCATTATTTAAATGGATACAAACTTGTTATAGCTAATCGTTCAGAAAGGGCTGATAATAGTATATTTTCAAATTTATATCATATAATGGTTAAACACTTTGCTATTAAAGATATCCCTAAAGGTGGCTTTGACCTTGTATTATTTGATTCAAAAATAAGAGAAGAAATTGTAGCGATTTCTGAAAAAAATACCAATAATGTTTATTTAATTTCCTGGTTAGGATATCCATATGTTAATATTCCATACAATAGGGAGGAACGAAAATATGGGAAGTCGCAGTGGAAGTTTTTTGCAAAAGCTAAATTGTTTGTGGATACATTCTTTTCTTTTGGTAATATACCACTCTGGACAATTAGGTTTTCGTTTGTGCTATTAGTAATATATTTATTTGTAAAATTATTGATAGTGATGATTACCCCTGGGTACGACTTAGAAAAATTAGAAATTCCTTTTTTATCTGTTTTAATTAGTCTAATGCTCTTAATAATAGGAGAGTATATTAGTAGGGTTCATGAAAGTGTTCGAAAAAGACCTAATTTCATTGTTGAAAAGGTAATAGATTCAGAATGAAACAAGACTTTACATTCACTAAAAGATATTATTTAGCAGAACTTACAATCAGTATTTTAACAGTATTAGTTTGCTTGATTTTTTTTCCGATCACCTTTGATGATTCTTATGATTCGTTAATTTACAATGCGGCTTCATTACAATTTAGTAATTACTCTATAATAGATTGGCATTACCTTTTCTTAGTTGGAATTAACGAACCTTTAAAATTTTTATTCAATATATTTCCGGCAATTAACTGGTTAGTAATAAGTTATGTGTTATTCTGCTGGTTAAGTTTATTTGTTGCATTAATTTTAGTCAAAAAAGTAATATTTGACAAACACCAGGGCTATGTTTTGTTAATATGGACACAAATTTTGATTTCATTAATATTCATGGAGTCTTTTATATCATTAACATATACAAGGACAGCACTTCTATTGTGTGGTGTATCTATGTTTGGATTTTTCTTCAGTCCAAAAATTACATTTAAGCAAGCATCCGTTTACACTATTATATTCATATCAGGCATGTGTTTTAGACCGGAAGCAGCAATTGGAATGCTTCTATTAATCAGTGTCGGGCACTTTATTTATTTTACTTCTTTTAAGCGTTTAATTAAGCGCTCATTTATACCCACTTTCATAATTTTATTGGTAGCGACAGTTTTTATAATTGACTGGAACCACACGGATAGATTTGAGAAAAAAATAGAACCAAATATTGAGTATATATTATCAACGGGAAGGGTTGTTCCAATAAGTGAAATGGAAAACAAGGTTGATTCCGTTAAATATAGAATGGCTACCAGGGGAATGTTTATTGATTCAGAAACCCTGAGTGCTGATTTTATAAGAGATAAAATAGCTACTCCTGAATATAATTTCAAATTAGATAAGCTAATTAGATCGTTTACTAATATTTATGGGTTTTACAAGTATTATTTATTTATCCCTGCTGTTTTAATAATATTAATTGTATTATCTCTAATCTCTGACAATAGATTGAAAACTTTCACTTCTATTGTATTATTTAATGTTTTCAATTTCTTACTGCTTTCTATAATAGATTATAAAGCAGAAATTTACTTAAGACATTTTTTGTGTTTTCAAATATTTACTTTATTAATCTGTTTGTTCTATTTATTCAGGTCAGAGATAAAAAATAGCAAGCATACACTTATAACTGCTGTTTTATCAATAATACTAATTGTGCCCGCATTTGGATACACAATTAAGAACTATATAGAAAATTACAGTTCAGTAGCTGAAGCCATAGATTGCTACAAATCTACTATGCACAAAATTGAAGAAAACTTTCAAAACCGATATCTCTTAGTATCTTTAGAAGCATATCACCTATTTGACAAACCGCCAAGTATTAAGAATAAGAATTACACAAAGAATACATATCTAATGTACGATTTAAGTACATATTCAATAGTGCCTTCTTATGTGCGATATTTGTCCACAATTTGTAATTGCAAAGCAGAAAACCCTGTATTATTTTTAAATTGGGCTGCCGATAATCAGGTTTTATACATAGGGAATACAAATAGAGTTGAGATTTTAGAACAATTCATGAAAGTGATTTATGATATTGAAGTTTCATTCACACCTATCAGTAGTAAAAAAAATAAGCATGAATGCATGAAACCCTCTGTGAGCAACAACTCTATTGCCGGCAGTGATTTTGAGATTTTTCAAATTGATTTAAGGTAAATGGGTTAAAATAATTATTAGAATATAATACACTGAATATTTATGTTGAAAATTGGCTTAATTGGTTTTGGCTATTGGGGCAGAAATTTTGCAAGGGTAATTTTAAATTCAAGTAGTGCAAAACTATTTGTGATATGTGATATAGATGAAAATCAATCCAACGATATTTTCTTTCAAATTCACGATCAAATTCCATTCGAAAAAGATTACAAAAAAACTTTAAACTACGATTTAGATGCGGTAATAATTTGTTCACCTACAAACACCCATTTTAATATTTCTAAATTCTTTTTAGAAAAGAAAATTCATGTTTTTTGTGAAAAGCCCTTGGCCACTGAAGCATCAGAGGTATCTACACTTGATGACATTGCCCGGAAGAATAACGTTACCCTTATGGTTGGGCAGATTTTTGAATTCAACCCAGTTGTTAATAAGATTAAAACAATAATAGAAAATAAAGAATTAGGAGAGATACTGTACATAACAATGGTAAGAGCTAGTCTTGGGCCGGTAAGAACAGATGTGAATGTTGTATATGATTTAATAACACACGATGTATCGATTTTAAATTATTTATTAGATGATCAGCCTAAACAGATAAATGCTACCGGAATGTGTTTCTTTAGTGAAGGCATAGAAGATTTAGTGTTTGTTAATATGAAATACAACAACAAGTTAATTGTTAACATTCATGCATCATGGCTTGAAGCCTCAAAAGAAAGAACCATAAAAATTGTTGGTGATAAAAAGATGATTATTTTTAATGATGTAGATACTAATTCAAAACTTAAAATCTTTGAAACCGGTGAATCTTATCAAAAATTTAATGGAGATTTTGGTAGTTTTCAGCTTTCAATGAAAGATGGAGATATACATATACCTAATATCAATTACGAGGAGCCTTTAATAATTGAGTTTAATCATTTTATTAGTTCAATCGTAAACAAAACAATTCCAATAACAAATGCCCAAAATGCTTTAAAAGTTGTTTCTGTTTTAAATAAAATCCAAAAATCCTTAGAAATTAATGCGAAAAAGTTCTCTATCTATAATAACTCCGGTATTTAATGAAGAAGATATTATTATTGATTGCATTTCAGAAACAATTAAAAATGCAAATTTATACTTTGACAAAGTAGAATATATAATTGTTAATGATGGCAGTACCGATAAATCTTTAGAGATTATTAATACAAATTATGCTCTTAACCCTGATTTTAAAATTATAAACAAAGAAAATGAAGGGTTTGGTAGCGCTGTTAAACTAGGTATAGAAAATTCTACAAATGAATATATAATTTGTATTCCAGCAGATAGTCCGTTGGACAAGGATACTTGTCATACTTTTTTTAGCAGCAATATTGATTTTGCAGACATTATTATAAGCTACAGAAAAGAAAGAAAAGGCTATACAAGGTCAATGCTGCTTAACTCTAAAATTTATCACTTTTTAATTTCCTGGTTATTCTCAATTAAATTAAAAGACTACAATTGGATTCATTTATATAAAAGAGATATTTTCAATTCTATTGAAATAAATTCCAAAGGGCTTTTTATGCTATCTGAAGTGTTGGTAAAAGCAAATAAACTCGGTTTTAAAATCGAAGAAGTCGAAGTCGATCAAAAAATGAGATTAACCGGAATTGCAACAGTTTCTAAGCCATCAGCAATAATCAATACTTTAAAAGAAATGATCAGCTTCTACATATTTAGGTAAAGCTCCTAACAATTGCTGCACTTAACATAAAATGGTTTAAGTGCGTATTCTTTTATTCCAGTATTAATATGCCTGAATTCTATATCCATATCATGAATATTCTTCAGGTATTCTTTAAGAAACTGATTGTATCCATCTTGTGATATAAAAACAATGCTAGAATCATTTGCGCATTTACTTATTCTTTCAGAAAGGTATGGTAAATCCTCTCCAAAAAATGGTCTATTGTGTTTTTTATAAAAATCAAAAACATGAAACAGATAAAAATCTAAGTTGTAATGCTTGATTTTTGGTGCGTGTAAATCAGAGAACAGTTTTGAAGGATAATTTGTAAAATCAAAGCCATGGGCAAATACTATTGTCTTATTTTCAGGTGAATTTGCAAAATTCTCTTTAATCTTCCTTACTGAAAATGCCTTTTTAAAATTATCCGCTTCAAAACCAGCCACTTCTTTATAATAAAATATAGATGATAATATAAAAAAAACAAATATGAATGATAGGTTAATTTTTCCGTGTACCGAACTGTCATTTTTTTCTGCAATATATATGAAATATAATACGCACATTGACACGCATATAGAAATAGCTACAGAATATGGAAAAACAAGGTAAACATTAAATAATACAGGGAGCGTTAACAAAAAGCCTGCAAATAATAAAGTTTTATATGCTATTGACCTCTGCTTGTTTTTGCCAAATAGGTTGACAATAACGATATGAGATGTAATGTATAGTGTCAAAAAAACTAACCATTGGTACTTTTCTAAATCATACAATAGATCATCAAATTTCCCAACATAAATGGATCTAAAATCACTACTCTTAAAATATTCAATAAGAGATCTTTCCTCCATCAATATTTGATAGTCATCAATGTCGTAAACTTCATCATCCCTTATGAACCAGTTCATAGCTTGTAACTTGTAATAGGAGGAATCATTTTTCTCCGCTTTAATACTCATCCGGTCAAAAAATTCATGTTCTGCCTTTAAGATTAGTTTATGATCAGGATGATTCGATGATTGATAAATTAAATAATAAGAATATAAAGAGATGGATGTCAACAATAAAATAGTCGTTGTTTTAAATAATTTTCTATTAAATAAAAACACAAAAACTGAGGCTATTAATAATGTTATAACAGCAATTTCTAATCTTGATACAATACCAATACCAAGCAGTAATATAGATAAGCCTAAATAATATCGGGGGATGTTGTGATAACGTATAAGGTACAATAAAAGAAGTGCAGCAAAAATAGAAAAATAAGCAGCCCTGTGGTTATTTACATATACTATACAGCAAGTAAATGTTACTACTGAAAAGAGACCCGCCAAAGACGTGAAAACTAAATTTTTATTTTTATTATAGATGATCATAAACACAAAAATCAACACTCCTAATATCAAAGTATTTATAATTGTGTACAGCAGGGCATAAATATGTGCTTGAGGAAAAGCAGAACTTAAATCCGAAATTAAAGGGAATACACCAAACCATTGTGGCACAAAAAAATTATTGGTAATTGGTGCAGCACATTCCTGAAGCACAATTGAATTTATGAAAGATTCATAGGTGTCGAAATAGGTACCGAAAAAATAATTGATTGCAGCAATGTATATTAATGAAATAATGCTAGCGATTAAAAGCAAGCGATTAACCTTTTTGCCAGGCATATACTAATAAATTATTGGTTTATACTAACGAAATAAAATCATGCGGTGTAATAGTTCTCTTCTTTTTAGTTACATTCACTATATCCTTTGAATAAAAAATTGATAGAGAAAAATTTGCGTTAAGCTAATGAAAATTTGTCTAATAAAACCACCAGTTCTACATAAGGGAGTTTCCTTTGCCAGGTATGCAACCCCCCCTCTTGGCTTAGCATATATTGCAGCTGCTTTAAAAAAATCTGGAAATGAAGTGTATGTTATTGATGCTTCAGCAACTGGTATTAATAGCGTTGAGAAATACAAAGACAATATATACTTATTTGGGTTAAATAAAAACGATATATCTGATCTGATTCATGCAGATACCGAGGTCATTTGTTTTAGTTTTATGTTTACCAATAATTGGCTGTATGATCGAGAATTGGTTGGCTATATAAAGGAAAGATATCCCAATGCTATATTGATAGCAGGAGGAGAACATGCCACTGCAGCACCGCAATACTGTATGGAACAAGCTCCATTGGATTTCATTGTGCTTGGAGAAGGTGAAAGTGCTGTAGTTGAATTATGTAACAGTTTAAAAGAAAGTAACAGCTTCAGTGAGGTTCCAGGTATAGTCTATAGGAACAATGAAGGAATAAATTATTCAAAAGGGAAAAAGAGAATAAAAGATATAGAAAAAATCCCCTGGCCAGCCTGGCACTTGTTTCCTGTTGAAGAATATTTTGAAAATGAAATGACATATGGGGTTCACAGGGGCAGGACCTTACCTATTATGGCAACAAGAGGTTGCCCTTATGATTGCACATTTTGTTCCAGTCCCTTGATGTGGGGAAGAAAATACCAAATGCGTTCTCCCAAAGACTTTGTTGACGAAATTGAACATCTATACAACACATATAAAGTAGATAATTTCGATTTGTATGACCTCACTGCTATTATAGTTAAAAGTTGGATTGTTGAAATGTGCAATGAAATCATCAAACGAGATTTAAAAATCACATACCAGCTACCATCAGGTACCCGGGCAGAAGCAATAGATTTTGAGGTAGCTGATTTATTGTATAAATCAGGGTGTAAAAATATTACTTATGCTCCCGAATCCGGTTCTGATAAGGTATTAAAAGAGGTCAAGAAAAAAGTTAAGACTAAGAAAATGCTCGAATCTATTAAATACTCAAACCAGGCAGGGTTAAATATTAAACTCAATATGATAATGGGTTTTCCAGATGATACCCATAAGGATATTTGGATTTCATTTTGGTTTTTAATTAAGTCAACCTGGTATGGTGCTAATGACGCAGCACCGGCAATTTTTTCACCATATCCTGGATCTGAATTATTTGATCGTTTGATTGAGGAAGGAAAGTTGAATTTAAAAAATGATGATTTTCTTTATAGCATAATTGATTCTTATGATGTGGTGCCAAAAAAGGTATATAGTAACAATATAAGCGCTTTTTCTATAAGGGCTTATATATTTATATTCTTGATTTTGTTCTATGGGTCTAACTATTTGTTCAGGCCTAATAGATTTTTTACTACAATTTATAATGTTTTAAAAAACAAACAAGAATCTAAAATTGAGCAGTTGATTCATGTAAATCTTATAAAACCAATTGTTTTGTTTTTCAATAGGTCAAATTTATACCACAATAAATGATGCGCAAATTAAAAGGTATGTACACCTACATATCAATTACATTATTATCTGCTATTATAATATTTATTTTAATAAACCTCATAAGTTTGTTACTGCTCAATTACAATAAATCAGCAAATAATAACAAGGACAATATCATAAACAAACTGCTCTGCTATAATGCATACACTAACAAAAAATTGGGCATTAGAGTAGATACTTCAACAGTAGATTCTATGTTGGATGAGTATATGCAGTATTTGAAGTTAGGCAATAATGAATTTGAATTTCACCCGGTTACTGAGTATCAACAAGCCCCAATTCATTTTGAATGGTACAACATAAATCACAATAAGAATGATTTCAATACAAGGTCAAGTGGAAAAGAACTTAGCTGTAAAAACACTTATAAAGTGTTTTGTATTGGCGCAAGCACTACATTAGGAGTTTTACTGGAAGACCAGCATACATGGCCGTCTTTTCTTTATCGAATACTTAATGAAAATAAAGATGAAAATGCCTGTTATAATGTAACGAACTACGGTGTGGCTTCATTTAGTCCCACTCAGGAAACCAACCAATTCATCCATTTGCTTAAACTTGGTCATCGACCAAGTCTTGTCATTTTTATGGATGGTACAAGCTTTGGATCCACACATGATGGGTCAGAATTTTCCAGTAAGATATTTAACAGATTTAATTATAGTGGTTTAAAATTGGCTGATTTCCCCAAATTTTTCTCATTACTTCCTGCAATAAAATTAATTAATGGCAAGCCAATTAATGATGAAGTTGATTTTTTTAAAACTGATGAGGAGTATGATTTGCTAAATGTTGAAAGCACAACTGAATACAATGATATTATTGTAAACAGATTTATTGAAAATGCCAGAATAAGAAAATCAATTGCAGACTTGTATGGAGTTGAAATCATACAAATTCTACAACCCAATGCTTATATTAACTATAATAGAAAATATTTCTCTAAAACAGTTCAGGGATGGATGGAGAATGAAACACTGGTTGAAAAAAATCATCGCTATATTTATAATAAAATATTAGAATCTGATGTGGGCTTTGTTGATTTTAGTGAATTGTTGATTGAATATGAGAAACCTGCCATTATTGATATAGTGCATTATTCTCCTGATTTTAATAGGTACTTAGCAGCAAAAGTAAATGAACTATTAAGTGAAACTAAAGATATGGTTCCTTATAGATTTGAAGAGGATTCTGCAACAGGATATTTTTTTACTCCTAAAAAAAATACATCTATTGGTTTAAATTAAAGTACTCAATAGAGCATTGGATTTTAGAAAATATATTGTTAATTTGAATCTTAAGCTAGAAATAGCAAATTGATTTGTTGTTTTGTTTAAATATAACATGTATGAAAATTTGTATTGTTCGTCCATCAGTTTTACATAAAGAAGTTGCTTTTTCTCATATGCCTGTCGCCCCTTTGGGACCAGCATATATTGCAGCAGTATTAAGAGAAGAAGGACATGAAATTCAAGCACTTGATGCAGCAATAGAAGGCTATGATCAGGTAGAAAAATTTAAATTTGGCACCTATATATTTGGCCTCAACAAAGAAAACACAATCAAACAGATTGATGAAGGGACTGAAATTATATGCTTTAGCTTTATGTTTACCAACAATTGGTACTTTGATAGAGAACTGGTTGATGAAGCCAGAAAAAAATTCCCTGATTCTGTAATAATAGCTGGAGGAGAACATGTTACAGCTGTACCTGAATATTGTTTTGACACCGCTCCTGAACTTGACTACATCGTTATGGGCGAAGGTGAGGCTACAATCGTAGAGTTAATTCATTGTATTGAAAACAATAAACCGGTTGATGAAATATCGAGAATTGCCTTTAAGAAAAACACTTCAGTTCAAGTAAATAATACAAGTAGAAAAATTAAAAGAGTTCAGCAAATCAATGATATTCCCTGGCCTGCTTGGGATTTATTTCCATTGCAAAAATATTTTGAGAATAAGATAACCTATGGAGTTTATAGAGGAAACTCATTGCCTATCATGGCATCCAGAGGCTGTCCTTATGAATGTACTTTTTGTTCCAATCCTCAGATGTGGGGACGTAAATACAGTTTAAGAAGTGTGATGGATTTTGTAGATGAGATGGAGTTCCTGAACAGTAAATACAATGTTGTAAACTTCGATTTCTATGATCTTACTGCAGTAATTAAAAAATACTGGATCATAGAAATGTGCGATGAAATTATGCGTAGAAACCTGAAAATATGTTATCAAATGCCAGCGGGAACACGTACGGAAGCTATAGATTTCGAAGTGGCAGAAAAACTTTACAAATCTGGTTGTAAAAATATTACTTATGCACCAGAATCCGGTTCAGATATTGTTTTGTCTGATATTAAAAAGAAAGTAAAACTTGAACACTTACTTGAATCTATAAGATTTTCAAAAGATGTAGGGATGAATATCAAACTCAATATTATGGTTGGGTTCCCTGATGAAACCCATATAGATATTTTGAAAACCATTTCATTCTTAGTCAAATCAAGCTGGTATGGAGCTAATGATATGTACCCTGCAGTTTTTTCACCTTATCCGGGATCTGCTTTATATGACAGGCTTGTAAGTGATGGCGAAATTGATCTTTACAGCGATGAGTATATTATGGAAATAATCAATTCACATGATTTATGGCCTGGAAAAGTGTACAATAATAAAATCAGTTCCAATGCGATTAAATTTTATACTGTGATTATGTACCTTGCTTTTTACTCCTCTAATTTCTTGTTCAGGCCACAAAGATTTTACAATTTAATTAAAAATTTAGTGACCAGTAAACATGAATCAAGATCAGAATTAGTAATATCACAAACACTGCAAAAACTAAAAATGTCTAAAAGTAAATCGGTGGTGAAAGAAAATAAACGCTTAGCGAGCTAATTATTCCATTTCGTTCTTTGAGGACAATTTACTAACCCCAGATTGCCAAAACATAGAGTCAATAGCACTCAGGCAATAACTTTCATTATTTGTTAAAAGTGGAGCGTTTGATGGCGTTGATAGTGCGTCAACCATTTTATCGATGCTGACAGACAGTAAATCACGAGAATAAATTTCCGGATTATTATTTACTTTATAACTTGTTTTGAAATCTGCTCCAATTTTCACGCCTGAAACAATAGCTTCAAAACTATTATCAGTTCTTATTTTAACACTTGCCAGTTCAACATTTTTACTTTGCTCAATTCTCATTTTTCCATTAATGAGTTTGTCTTTTTGATTTAAATAACTGAAAGACAAAACACACTGGATATGATCATTATCCTTACTGAAATCAATATTCGAAATTGAGTATTTGCTCTGATTATTCAGGTTGAATTTTATTAAAATACTTGATAGATGAGAAATACAAAGTTCAAATAATTCTTTAGGGGGCAACAAGCCGGTCTTAGCACCAATTGAAAAAACTATTTCAAGCTCTGATTTTAATTCAGGAAGTAACTTGTTTTCTGCAAGAAATACAGGAATATAAGCTCTTTGACAATTAACCGAAAGAATAAGTCCTTTTTTTTCAGCCATTTTATATAAACTCTGCAAATAATTCAATTTTTCATCAATGATATTATCAAAACTAAATAGTGGTTTTTCACAAAATACATGCTTATTGTTTTGAATGGAAAGTTCAATATAATTCAGGTGAGTAGGTGTAGGACTTGCTATGACGACCATATCTATATTTTCAGAGCTGAAAAACCGATCAATTATTTCAAGTGGATACAGCTCCGTGCCTACCGGTATTTTTGAATATTTATTTTCAATTTCCTGGATGCTCTTTTTAATGCTTTGGATTGTGGTTCCTCCAATAGCCGTAAGCAGGGCATTTGAATTATTTAGAATCTCCCGAATTATAAAAGTGCCAATGCCATATCCATTATCATTTCTACCTGGGCCAATAATCCCTATTCTTACCATATTAATAATTCCATTATGACAAAAAGTCCAACAATCTATTCTCTGCTTCGAATATGGTATTAATCTTTCCGGAAAATACTTTTATTAATCTCCCATCATATTCAATCTTACAGGTTCTATTTGCATTCAAATCATTTATAATTGCTCTTGTAGATAAAACAGCATTTTCAAGTCTGAATTTTTCAGAAAACCCAGGATTATAATATTCCGCTTTATCTATTATTTCGGATGAATTTTCCACTTTAAAATCTTTCCCTGTACTATTTATCTTGCTAAATTCATTTTGGATTTCTTTAAAGTTATCGCTGATGTGGAGTCTTGAGTATTTCACATCATAGAGAGAGAAAACATTTGATTTATTGTTTGTTTTTAATGGAGAAAGTGTTTGAAATTCACCGTCCATTATTACATAAGAAATGTTTTGTTTTTTAGTTGTATCAATAAATATTGGCAGTTGAACAAGTTCATACTGCACCTCAAAACCAATCATTTGTGTAAAAGCACCATAAGTGCAGTCAATTACATAGTCAAAATCATATTTATTATCTATTGATATTACATTCCCTTTTTCGGAAATAGATTTAACTTTATGATTAAATGTTATTTCATCTCTAATGCGTTCATTGAAAAAATTTATAGACTTAGAAAAATCTATAAAGTATTCATCGCAAATTAAGGCACCGCTGAGATTTCTAAGCCCTAATTCGTCAGGTGATTTTTCAACAAATTGTAATCCGGATTTTTTTAGAACATTTTTATATGAATCCCAACTCATGTATGAACCATCTTTTGAAACTCCATATATATTTTTATCTACTTTGTACAGAAAGTCTTTATATCTTTTTTCAAACTCCAAAAAACCCAACTTTGTTTGATTCATGGTTTCTTGACATCTGGGATAATGAAATCCCCTATGAAGCCTGCCAGTATTGTTTCCTGATGCACTAGAAAAAATCCTATCGTTTTTTTCAAATAGTTTTATGTGGTGGCCTTTTTGTTTAAGTACGTATGCTATATGACAACCAAACCAACCTGCACCTATAATTCCGATTCTCATTTTCCTATTTATACTTGATTAGACAACAAATCTCGTTACTATTTTAAGATTTCCTATCTATTTAGATTGAGTTTAAGGAGTAAATTAAAGAACTTTTAATTAAAATCTCACTAAGCATCGAAATAGATTAATCGGCATGAAATAATTGTCCCTTTCAGTGATAATTTGGCTCTATGCTAAATTATTGCAGGAAGAATCATTTAGTTTTTGTGAATTTTTCCATTTTAAGTTTAGAGATAAAAGTATAATTTCATGGCAGTTATTTAGTACAATGAGTAATAAGCCTTTAATCCCTTTAACTTTTGAGGTTTATCTAAAAGAAAAAATTGATGATTTTAATAAAAAAAATAATTATACCATTGTTTGTTTGGTTAAGTTTTGGTTGCAATGAAAAGACTAAAATAATCCCAAATGATTATTTCATAAGTTGGAATGATCTTACTATTCAAACAATGAAAACCGATGGAATAAACCCTGTATTGGCAACCCGAATTTATTTGTATCCAAATATTGCTGCTTATGAAGTGATGGCTCATGCAGCTGATTCTCTGACTCCTTTTTCAGGAAAGATTACCGGGTTAGATTCTATACCTGCTCCAGAGAATAAAATAAATTATAACTGGGCTGCAATTACAGCATACTATAAAGTAATGTTGAAATTGAATTACAGGGAAGACTTGTATCATGATTTATATGAAAATCAATATTTGTATTTTCAGGATTTATATGCTTCCGGAATTTTGAAAAACAGTTCTGATTATGGTGAAAAAATAGCTAATGTAATAATCAAATGGGCAGAAGATGACCATTATAAACAAACTAAAGGCATGCCCTATTATATCAATTCTGAAGTACCAGGCTCATGGGTGCCGACTCCCCCGGAATACAGGTCAGCATTAGAGCCTCATTGGGGGAAGCTGAGAGCATTAACTATTGACTCACTTCCAATGTTTTCACAAGCTTTTACTATTAATTTTAGCGAAGACAGTGCTTCTGAATTTTATAATCTTGCCAGGGCTGTTTATGATTCCTCAATTAATTTAAAAGAAGAACAAACTAAAATAGCGTGGTTTTGGGACGATAATCCAGATCTAAACAATTTCAAAGGACATATGCCTGTTCCCAGAAGGCATATTAATCCTACTTCTCATTGGATGAGTATTATTGGCCAGGTGTCAAGAAAAGAACAACTAAGTTTTGCAAAAACCATTCAAATATATGCGGCTGCATCTATTGCTTTTTTTGATGCCAATTTAGTTTCATGGTATGATAAGTATCACTACAACCTGATTCGACCGGTAACCTATATTCAGCAACATATTGACCCCAAATGGATGCCATTGCTTGTAACACCTCCGTTTCCAGAACATACCAGTGCACACAGTTCGTGTAGTGCTGCCTGCGCAAGTATATTAGAACATTTTCTTGGTGATGAATATACATTTACAGATTCTACTCACTACAAAATAGGCTTGGGCACAAGAAGTTTTGATTCATTTTCTGATGCAGCCTGGGAGGTTTCTTTAAGTAGATATTATGGGGGGATTCATTATATGACCGCTATTCAACAAGGCAATACCCAGGGAAATGAAATTGGGAATCACATTATTAAAAAGCTTGAATTATGAGGTCGTATTTTCTATTCAGCATTGTCTTGTTTTATTGTTTTTTTGTTGGATGTAATGATAAGGAGAATAATGAGGGTGAAATAAAATATCTTTTTGAAGCACTATCCCCTCAAGAATCTGGGATTTACCACAAATTTGGAAAATTACCTCATGCTGGTTTAGAGGGAGGAGGAGTAGCTGTCGGTGATTTAAATGGCAATGGTTTGCAGGATATTTTTCTTGTAGGTGATTCTCTTCACGGTTTATATGAAAACCTGGGGGATCTAAAATTTGAAAATCGTTTTGGTTTATCTGGAATCCCCCCTTTCAGAGGGGCTACCTCAGTTGTAATATGGGATATCAATAACGATGGGAAATTGGACTTGTTAATTGGAAGGAGAGATGCTTCAAGTCAATCTTCATATGTAAACTTTACAGAAGACGAAAGTGTGACTTTGGAAAAAATAGAATCTAATTTTCAGATATTTATAAATAAAGGGAATTTTAAGTTTGAAAAAGACGATGCTTATAAAATAGACTTTAAAGATGCTGTTAGTGGTATAGGCCTGGCTGATTTTGACAAAAATGGATTGACAGATATAGCCATTTCAACATGGGATGTTGATTTTAATGAAGAAAATACCATGCTGTTTAAAATTGAAGATGATATGACTGTGGACAGTATACCCCCGGTTAAAATTTTCCTTCAATCTGAAAATGGTGGATTTTATTCTCGCGCTAAAGAGCTTGGGTTAAATAAAGGAAGTGTAGTTCAAACTTCATGGTCATTGTTTTGCTCAGATTTTAATAATAATGATTGGGTGGATTTATTTGTGACAAATGATTTTGATCCTCCAGACCTCTCATTTATAAACAATGAAGGAAATAATTTTGAAAATGAAATTCTGTTTGAAAACACTTCTTTCTTCTCAATGGGTGTAGATGGAGCAGATATTAATAATGATGGACTCTTAGATTATTTCGTAACGGATATGAGACCCTATACATATTATCGTGACAAGACGGTCAAATATGAAAAGTTATTTGACTGGAGTTATGGCAATATTTCAACTTTAATAAAAAATCAGACCGTAAAAAATATGTTGTATGTCAATCATGGGGAAAAGCAATTTTCAGAAATATCAGAGATGATTGATGCGGATGCCACTGAATGGAGCTGGTCTGTATTGCTGGCTGATTTTAACAACAATAAGCACAAGGATATATTTGTGAGCAATGGATATTATATTCAGAAATTCCTTGAGCATGACACTCCGCTTTATTTTGACTCTATAACCAGAGATGAAAATTTCAATGTATTTGAATTGATTTTAGGAGATACAATCACTGCTGACTATTTTACCAATTTCTTTTTTAGCAACAAGGGTGATTTGGATTTTACTGATGTGAGCCGGCAATGGTTTAAAAATAAACCTTTGAACACCAGGGGAGCTGCCTATGCAGATCTGGATAATGACGGGGATTTGGAATTGATTTTTAATAATTCCAAACAATATAGTGTCATTTTAAAGAACAATTCGAGGGAGCTTAATGACACTACAACTAATTATTTGCGGGTTAAATTAGATGCGGGCAATAAATTTTCAATATTGCACAGCAAAGTGAAAATTTACTACAATGATGAAATGCAACTTCAGGAACTCAATCCTTGCAGAGGATTTTATTCAAGCTCTGAGCATTTTTTACATTTTGGCCTAGATGAGGTTGAAAAAGTTGATTCCTTGATAGTTACCTGGTCAAATGGGAAACAAACGAAATTGAAAACGATTCATGCAAATCAACTACTTGAAGTGAATTATTTAGAAGACGAGCTAAGAGCAAAACCAGCCGAAAATAAGCCGAATTCCCCATTTCAAATTGCAGAAATTCCTGGTCTTATAGATTATCAACATAGAGAAAATGATTATTTAGATTTTGAGCAAAACCTACTGTTGCCTCAATTGTACTCGCGTTTTGGTCCCTATATGGCTAAGGGAGATATTAGTGGGAATGACTTGGAAGATATTATAATTGGTGGAGCAGCAGGATATCCCACTGAAATTTATTATCAAATTAGTTCTGGTGTTTTTAGAAATGATACCACAACACTGGCAGGTGAAAAGTGGAAAGAAGATGCAGGTATAGCTATTTTTGATATCAATGGCGATGGCATGAATGATATTTATGTGGCCTCTGGGGGCAATGAGAAGGCGCATGGAGATGATTTTTATAACCACCGTTATTATCTCAATAAAGGAAAAGGTAAATTTCAGAAATATATCCTGCCACAGATTAATACTAGTGCTTCAGTTGTGCGTCCCGGAAAAATCGATAATCAAACCTTTGTTTTTGTAGGGGGGAGGGTTAAGGCATGGGAGTACCCGTTGCCACCGGAGAGCTACCTGTTTGTATATGAAGATGGAGCGTTCAGGGATCATACAGATAAACTTGCAGTAGGATTGAAAAATATTGGAATGATAACAGATGCCATTTGGACTGATTTTAATGGAGATGAAAATGATGATTTGATAGTAGTTGGAGAATATATGTCTCCTCAGTTTTTTCAATATGTAAATGGAAAACTAGTAAATAAAACCAGGGAAATTTTCCCAGTGGATACCTTAAGTGGTTTTTGGAACAGCATAGAAACTGGTGATTTTAACAATGACGGGAAGCCGGATTATGTTATCGGTAATCTTGGCTTAAACACGCGGTATAAAGCTTCAGCTTCCTATCCGCTGGAGATATTTGCTGGTGATCTTGATGATAATGGTTCTCTTGATGTAATAACAGCATGCTATTATGAAGATAGTGTCCTATATCCTACTAAGCAGTTAGGGCCATTAAAAAAGAAAATAAACGGACTGTCCAAAAAATACTATCGATATTCAGATTTTGGTAAGGCATCAGTATATGATGTGTTTGGTATGGAAAATTTAGAAAGCGCTTATCATTTAAAAGCACACACTACAGCTTCAATTTATTTGCAAAATTCAGGTGATGGAAAGTTTGATGTTAAAATCTTGCCCGTATGGGCACAGGTAGCTCCTATTATGGACATGCTTGTACTTGATTTTGATAAGGATGGAAATCAGGATATTGCAGTAGTTGGAAATTTCTATCACAGCGAGGTCGAAAGAGGACAATACACAGCTCAAAAAGGCTTGATATTGAAAGGCGATGGAAATGGAGATTTTAATGAATTATTACCTGCTGAAACTGGTTTGTGGGCGGATGGAGATTGTAGGGCAATAATTGATGTTGATACTGATGGAGAAAAGCCTCTGATTATTGTTGGAAGAAATAATGGTAAACTAAGTTTGTATAAACTAACAAGACATGAAATGTAATTTAAGGAGATTTGCAATTATCAATTCCCGAACAATTTCTTTTTAATTACAGATTGATTGTTGTAAAACTGCTTCCTGCTTATTTTAGAATTCATAAGCTCTGTATTTATTGGAGTAAGCCCAAACCCTAAAAAGCGATACAATTGAATGGCAGATTTGTTTTCTGCTAAAACCACAGATTCTAAATGATTTAATTTCAGATCATTAAATGCCCGCTCTATAAGTTTATATACTGAAAATACAGCCACAGGATGATTTCTGAATTTAATATTTCCTATGAAAAAACCCGGTTGGGCTGTTTTTTTCTTGTAATCTATATTAACTAAGCTTGCACAACCAATTGCTGTGTTTTCATAATAAACGATATAATAAATATTTTTGCGCTTATCCAATTCAGCAAACCACTTTATTTGCTCATCTGCTTTTATATGATTTTTATTGACAAGAAATTGTTTGACCTCATCAGTATTTCTCCAATTCCTTAACATCTCCAGGTGCTCTTCAGATAAATCCGCGAAATGTATATTGTTATAATAGCTCATCTGCTTTGAATTTCTTGAGGTAATCAGACGAAAAATTATTGGTATTTTGTTTTTTTAGAAAATTAAAATGTAGATAATGAAACAGAAAGGTTGATAAAAAGTAAACCTTTGAAAAGATATTGTACCGACTTTTGGTATTGTTAAAATGCAGTACATCCTGAAACTGATATCTGCTGGTGTTGTGAAAAAGTATTATGTCGATAAAAAGCAAATTAGAATAGTAATTTTCAATTCTACCAATCAGTTTTTTATGAATTATTTTATGATTTGTACTATAATTGTCAATTTTTAGCAAGCGTTTTACCAACTCATTAAATGCCAGTCTGACTTTGCTTTTGCGGCTTTTATCGTAGGTCATTACCAATAATTCATTCCCGCTATTTTTAAGAATGTGAAGGCATTTTTCAATTTCTACACAAGGAATGCTCATATCATCATCAGTAGTTACAGCAAATATGTTTTGCGAATAAGTAAGCCCAATAAATGTAGCCTTGTGTTGCCCCAGATTTTTATTTAGCCTTACGATTGAAATTCTTTCTGAGTGCGTTTCTTTTATCTTCAATAGCGTATTCCAGGTTTCATCCTCACTACAATCATCTATTAGAATGATTCTGCTATTTATAAATGCTTCTAAAAAAGCTGTAACAGTATTTTCTATATGTTTATCAGCATTAAAAACAGGTATTACAATATCGATATAGTCACTATTCAATCAGCTCTGTTTTTGATTTTTTTGAATTAACTTAAAAAGTTCTTCGATTGAATGTGAAGCTTTTAATTGCTCAAAACTTATTTCAATTTTATAATGCTCGCTAATCATGTTTAAAATAAAAACTGCATTGATGGAATTCCATTGATCTAGTTTTTTTATGTCAATGGCCGGTGAAAGATCCTCTATTGAAACATCTTCTAACTCATAAGATATCAATTCTAAAAAACGATTTAATTCATTCATAAAAACTCGATTTCAAGATTAATATACTTATCTCGAATAAAACTTCTCCTTTGTTTCATATTGTGTGTGTACTCGCCTGAATCAGGACTCCATTTATTCTCTGTGATAATATAGCCCGAAATCTTTTCATTATCAATATGCTTTCGATTCAAAGCTAAAATGTGATTTTTAATTTCAGATGTTTTTAATTCATTTGATTTTTCTAAATGCAGGTTGATAATAGCAATTAATCTGTTGTCTTGAAGTGTTAATATACATTCGTTTACAGATTTCAAGTCCTTTATCTTTTCTTCAAGTGCAAATGGATCAAAAAACCTTCCATTCGGTAATTTGAAATAGTTGTTTTTTCTCCCTTTTAGGGTAAGATAACCTTCATTATCCAATTCACCTAAGTCACCTGTTTTAAAATAATCACCCTCAAAAAAAGCTGAAGTTTTAATTTTAAAGTAATTTTTAAATAGGGTAGGGCTTTTTACCATTACTTCGCCTTCATTGTTGATTTTAATTTCTACATAGGGCAATATTTTTCCCGAGGTACTTGGCTTGTTGTGATGTATGTTATTTGCTGAAATTCCAAGACATTCAGTACAGCCATAAGACTGTAATAACAGAATGTCCGTTTTTTCTTTGAAGAATTTAATTATAGATTCATTGAGTTGAGCACCTGAACTTGAGATTATCTGAAGTTTAGGGAATACTTTATTTATTTCTTTTTTATCAACCTCAATATTTCTGAGCAAAGTTGAAAGAATTGATGGAACAATCGTGAAAAATGTTGGTTTAATCTGCTCAATGTATTGCAATAAATTTGGTCCCGGATCAATATAATTCACTTGTTTTCCATGCGCTTGATAATAATAAGAATGACTTCTTTCAAATCCGTGACAAAGTGGAAGAAAGCTTAGCATATTTGACCCGGCAAAATCACCATAAGTATTGTTTAGACTTTCAGCATAAATCAAAAAACTTGTGTGGCTTATAGGTACACCTTTAGGTTTGCTAGAGCTACCTGAAGTATATAAAATTGAGCAGATCGATTCATTAGTGATATTCTTTTTTCTTCCTTCTAGTTTGTCTTTTAAAATTGTAGATGTCTTATCGGGGATGTAATCGTAAAATTGATTGTTATTTACCAGTATTATATCCTGTAAATTAGGCAGTTTGTCTTTTAGGGAAAGAATTTTGGAATAGATTGATGGTTTAGAAACAAATAATACTTTAACTTTTGATTGACTTAAAATGTGTATTATATTTTCTTCAGAAAAAGTAGGGAAGATCGAAACATGCACAGCGCCTGATAGCACTACCCCCATATCAATTATATTCCATTCTTTTCTGTTGTTTAAAATAGATCCAACAGCATCTCCAATACATATTCCTGAGGAAATAAATTTTTCAGCCAGAAGATGGCTCAGTTCGTAATATTTTTCGTAGGAAATAAACTCCGTTTTTTTGTTTGACAAACGGCTGAAAGCTATGTTTTTACTGTTCTTGAAAGGCTCAATAAGGTCAAATAATCTTTGCTGCCTACTTGGAATTTTATTATTCATGGACGAGACATGAGATTTTGTTAAGGGTAAATATAGAAGTAATAAAATTATCAGTAGGATAGTATACTGTATCTGAATTAATTTTAAAAGTGCATAATAAACTCATGTAAAATGGGGCTTAATTTTATTTGATTTGCATTTTGCAAATGCACTTCAAATGTAAAATGCAGGTTTATTGAAAAGTTGTTTACTTATTGAATCATCTCGATTCTGAATTTATAAATATCAGTGTTTTCAATGTTTTTAATAGGTATAAATTCAATTTTAAAATCATGAACCCTATTTAGGTATGCTTTGTAAAAATCTGTTATGTAATTGCTGCCATAAACAGCTCTTTTATTTTTGATTAAATACTCGAATCGATGTTTTAGACTTGCATAATTTTCACCAAAAGTTCGCTCTTTCTGTAGCTGAAAAATATTAGTATGATCGTATTGTCTGAAACTTATGCTGTTAAAAATAAAACTTGCATTGGGGTGAAACAACTCAACTGGTAAGATTTTCCAGTCAAATATTGTCAATATAAAAACTTCTTCTTCAGTTTTAAAATCATTGTATATTTTATCAGAATTTAGCTGTAGGTTTCTTTTTTTATTTAGTGTAGGTTGAATATTCGTGATATATAGCAATAGGCTACAAATAAGGAATGTCATTCCAAAAATAACTTTAACTGTTTTTTTCATTTTGATATTTAAATAAATGTACCAAATAGAAATAAATACTCCTGTAGTAATGTATGGAGCAATAAATGATTTAGGAACCTCCCCCATGAGGGCCAAAAATGGAATAACAGCAATGTAACACAGAGTAAAAAGTATGATTTTTAATAATTGAGCTTTTACTGAAAGGGAAATATAAATAATGCTAATAAAAAGAATGATAAGTACCGGCCAGTAGTATTCAGTGAATATTTTGTAACTTTCTATAAGTTGATTGGTGTATATGGAAAAAAAATCTGAATTTTTCATTATGTATTCACTGAAAGTTTTGTGCTTTAATACTTTTGAAAAATCAAATTCTTCTATATTTAATGTAGGTTCATCCAGAACAAATAAAGCTCTGGCATACATTTTCACCTCTTCATTTGTTAAAGTATTTAAGTTATTTATGCTTGAAAACCTGAAATCTCTCCTGTCGTCAAGTGCCTTTTCAATTTTAATATAATTATAAGCTGTGTTATTATAGGTGTAATTGCCCCAAAGAAATACGGAGTAGAATACAGCACATATAATAACTGCATTTGCACTGTGTAGTATTTTCTTTTTTGAAAAAATAAGACTATAAATAAACCCAAGTATAAAAACCACCATAGCTATTTCTATCCTGTTTATAACGGACAATACAACTAAGGTGTAAAACAATAATAAATTTATTTTCTCACCTTTTATTTTTGATACAAAAAGGTACATTAAAGTAGCAAAGGACAATAAGAAACTGATCCTTACATTGTTAATGAAAACCATATTTTCAAAATATAGTAAAATGCATATTCCCAATAAGAATAAATGCATGACTGTTTGTTTTGATTTGCTAATAATGCAATAAAACATTATCCAAAACGAAATCAACACAAAAAAGACTTTAGCTAAACTAAATACAGAAATATTTGATGTTTTTTGCTGTAGGAGCATGTATAACTGAAAAAGTCCAAAATCATTATTAGATATTGCCTTAAAATAAGTGTTTAATTCTGCCGCTGAGTAAATTAAATAATTACTGATAGGTTCGTAAGAATCAAAATAAGTGTTAAAAAACACATGAGTAAATATCATTAAAAATATCGAAAGGATTCCCGAAAGAAAGAATGAATTATTGGCGCACATGTATTATATAAGATTAATCATTTTGTAGTAGGGAAATTATGACTTTATAAATTTAAAATTGCTTATTGTACTGTACCCAAATTCGTTTTCAAACTTAGGTTCTAAAAAACTATTTTTACAAAAACATTACTCATTGATGAAAATCCCATTCAATATACCATATACCTGCAATGATAGCAGTAATAATGTAGAATTTCTTGTTAAAAATCCAGAGACCATTAGTGATTGGGTATTTACACAAAAGTGCAAAGAATATTTTAAACAGAAATACCCCGAATACACTGCATTTATGACCAGTTCCTGTACAAGAGCAATGGAATTAATTGCTTTGTCTATTGGCATATTACCGGGCGATGAAATTATTATGTCCTCTTATAATTTTGTTGGTGTGGCCAATGCTTTTTCAAATTACGGTGCGGTATTAAGGTTTACGGATATTGATCCAGAAACCATGAATATTCCCCCTGAGAGTATAAAAAATTTGATAAACAAGAAAACACGAGCTGTAATTGTTATGCATTATGGAAGTGTGGCTTGTCAATTGAACAAAATAAAGCAAATTTGTGATGAATCTGATGTGCTGTTAATTGAGGATAATGCACAGGGGATATGCGCAAAAACGGATGATGACAGATTGCTGGGTAGTGTGGGTGACTTTTCCTGTATCAGTTTTGATACATTGAAAAATATTGGTTGTAGCGAGGGAGGTGTATTATTATGTAAAAATAGATATGTCGATAAAGTAAAAATATGCTACGATAATGGGACCAACAGATCTGCTTTTTTCAAAAAAAAAGTAAATGCTTATGAATGGATTGACAGTGGTTCAAAATTCAATATGCCTGAGTTCAATGCTGCTGTTTTATATCCTTTATTAATAAAAAGCGAACAAATTATTGAAGAGAGGAAATTGAAATGGAATACTTATTTCAATTTAATGCTCGAAAATCCAATTCTAAATAAATTGCTTCCTAAGCATCAGGCTGATTACAAACACAACGCTCACATTTTTTTCTTGAAATGTGAAAACAAGCGACAAAGGGATGCTTTAATGTCTTACTTAAAGAAAAATGGAATAATGAATTCATTTCATTATACACCATTGCACAATTCTATTCGCGGCAGAAAATTAAATTGTAGCATTGATAAAGATGAATACACTACATTAGAAAGCAATAAACTATTAAGATTGCCTATTTATAATACTATTTCTGATGAAGAGATAAAGTATGTTGTAAGTAAAATCGAAGCATATTTTACTCAATAATCGAGATTTGAACCTGCCCGACTAAGCAGGCGGGTGCTCCGAGGCTTGTCTGACGACAAAGGCAGGCTTGCCCCAGGTTGTTTACTAAATAATAAAATACACAACGCTTCCAAGTAAATAATCTTATTATATCACATTGTGTTTGGGCTTAAATTAAATGTGAACTCAGGTAGCTTTTCTTTTAATTAAATTGGTGGAACTAGATGCTTAAAATGATTAAGTTCGTATAATAATGGTTTGAAAATGATAAAATACAGTGCAGATTTACATTTAAGAGTTTCTGTATTGGATCCTTTAGGTTTCGATCCTTATGTTGACATGTTGCATGATTTGAATCAAAAGGAAAATTTAAAGGGTTTAATTGAGTTAACTTCTGATTTATTACCTTCTCTTAAATTTATACAAAGTCTTGATGTAGAAAACAACCTTGCAGCAATGAGGGATTTGGGTTTTCTGATATCTTCAATTAGAAAATTAGGAGTCCAACCGGTTAAAGTTGTTTCAAATTTAGAGACTATTTTACTCCAAATTGCAAAAAATACGGCTTTGCCACCACGGGAAAGTTCCTACCATTATGGTGTGTGGAACCCTGCAGGAAGCAGACAAAGAACTTTCACAAAATTAGAGGATGAAATAGGCTTAATAAATGGCGTGAGAAATACAATACCTTATTTTGAGAATATTGCCTTTGATATTTTTAAACTTTTAGAAACAGATAATTCTGATTTTTCAATGCTTCTATCTAACATAGAATCCAATTTTGAAAAATCCGTTTCTGCATTTGCACAATCCATGAGGCTTATAGACCCCTGGGTGTTTAGCAATCGATTGCGCCCCTATTTTGACCCTGTGGAAGTTGGAAACAAAGAATATATAGGCCCGGGAGGTGGGCAAATCCCATTATACCTTGTTGATAAAATGTTATGGTTTGATAATGATGATGAGATATACCTTAAATTTACCAGAGAGTGTAATGCGTATATGCCAATTTATTTAAGGGAAATGTTTGATGAAATTGAAGATAAACCTTCACTGTTAAAAAAAGTGAGTACAGCATTGACTGATCACTCTAATACTGTTGATGGTAAGTGTTTAGAGCAAATAGACAATGTGTTCAAGTTATTGTATAAATTCAGAAAACCACATACAAGCTTAGCGAGAAAGAGCTTGAGTAAGGAAAATAGGGGTAATTATGAAACAGGTAGTGCAGGCTATAAATTTTCATTCGTTGAGCATGTTTTGAGATTGAATATCGAAAAATACGAAAGTTTTAAAAATCAATTTAGCTGACGGTATAGTATTCTAATACATCAGTAAAAAGCCTTTCTATAAATAAATTATTATTTATTGTTTTGTGTGTAGGCTGGTTAAATTTAAGCCCAATTAATGCGCATTACAGAATAAAAGTATGCAATCTGAAAAATAAAAATGGAAGAAAATACAGGTAATGATATTGAAGAGTCAGAAGGATTGTATGAGCAGCACCGCTTTAAAGCCGATAAAGGTCAGGAACCGATGCGCATTGATAAATTTCTGCACAACCGAATAGAAGGTATTAGTAGAAATAAAATTCAGAATGCAGCGAAGGAAGGACAGGTTTTTGTCAATGGAAGTGTAGTGAAATCCAATCACAAGATACAGGCAGGAGATGATATCAGGATTATGCTGACTACTCCTGCACGGGAATTTAAACTGGAGGCCGAAGACATCCCAATTGATGTAGTTTATGAAGATGAGCATCTTGCAGTGGTCAACAAGCCGGCTGGACTTGTTGTACATCCCGGTTCGGGAAATTATACAGGGACACTTGTCAATGGACTTTTGCATCATTTTAATGAATTGGCCATGAAAGCTGACCGAACTCGCCCCGGCCTGGTACACCGCATCGATAAAAACACCAGTGGACTGCTTGTGATTGCCAAAACAGAAAGGGCACTGACCCATTTGTCAGAGCAATTTTTTGAAAAGACCACAGAGCGTAAATACCACGCATTGGTTTGGGGCGATTTGCCCGATGATGAAGGTAAAGTTGATGTGTTCATTGGCAGAGACCAACGCTATAGAAAAAAAATGGCGGCCTATCCTGATGGTGATTTCGGAAAAGCAGCTGTAACGCATTATAAAGTTCTGGAGCGCTTTGGCTATACCACATTGATAGAATGTGAACTGGAAACAGGACGCACGCACCAAATACGCGTGCATATGAAGCACCTCAACTGCCCACTTTTTAATGATGATACTTATGGAGGCGACAGAATTGTCAAGGGAACCATTTACAGCAAATACAAGCAGTTTGTAGAAAATTGCTTCCAACTGATGCCCCGGCAGGCATTGCACGCAAAGAGTCTGGGTTTTGTACATCCCGAAACGGGCAAGGAAATGTTATTTGAGTCGGAATTGCCCGAGGATTTTACTGCCGTTTTGGAAAAATGGCGCGGCTATTATAAGTATGCGCTGAGGAAGTGAGTGAATCTATTTTCCTTTTCTCTTCTTGTTTTTAGGGGTTAATCTTTCAAATGGAATCGGTAATACATATTGCACGATCACCTTTTTCCCTAAATGTATGCCCGGTTTCCATTGCGGCATTTTTTCAATGTGCTCAATGGCTATAAGTCCCAGTTCATCATTATCGGTTTGGTTTTTCACACCTATGTTTTGCACATTTCCCGCAGTATCTATTTGGAACTGAATTTGTATCTGATTTTTAAACTCTGGGGATTTGTATTTTTCGGGAAAAGGAACTTCATATAAATATTCATAGAGTGCCATTTCACCACCCGGATATTCGGGCATTTCTTCTGCAATAGTATAGATTTTTTGAGCTGTTACATCAATGGAGAAAATCCATAAAATTAAAAATAAGACGAAGGTAAACGGCTTGCTTAACATGATCTACTCCTTTCCGGCTTCGGCTTGAAATTTATAGGGAACCACATATTGTACAATCACCGGCTTGCCCTTTTGCCGGCCTGGTTCCCATCTTTTCATTTTTCGCACATGCTGCACTACGCTTTGTTTCAGCGCTTCATCATCAGTTTCAGATTCATTGGCTATAATTACTTCTTGTACCTCGCCTGTAGTATCTACCAGGAATCTTACATAAAGTGTAAAATCCTTTTCCAGTTTTTTAGGCTTTTTGAGCTTCCCCAGGTATTCCAGCAGTTTTTCCTGCCCGCCCGGGTATTCTGGCATTTGTTCTACTTCGGCAAACACTTCCTGGGCAAATGTACTACTACAGGAAACCAATATTGCCAGGCTAATTAATAGGAGTATACGTTTCATTTTTAAAGTTTTTGATTGATGTAATAAATTTTCTAATGCATATTCCGGCTTTAAGCACAGGTTTTTAAAAGAGGTTTTGATTAATACTACAATGTAATGTTTTGTTTTATTAACTTAAAATCAATTTAATGTACTTGTTCGATATCAAGCAAATGTCAGGATTTAGGGAGCTATACTTTTTGATAATTCTGTGGATTTTAATATTTCCCTTTCAGGAGAACCATGCCCGAGAGAGGAATGACAACACCGATCATATTGCCAAATACATCGAGTTTTGGGGAATTTTAAAATACCATCACCCGGCAGTTGCAGGAGGTAAAACAAATTGGGATGCTGTATTTCTTGAATATTTACCAAAGCTTGAAAATGCCAAAAATACAGTAGAATTGAACACAGTTTTATGGCAAATGCTCAATTATTGCAATGACATTAAAAAGCCAAAAAACAAAAAATTTAAAAATAAGCGAGAGTTGATTGTACTGAATTCACTCACTTTTGAAAGTGGAGACACAATTCTTGATGCTAAAATTGAGAAACTGGTCCACAGTTCTGTAAAAAAACAGCATTATCTCATTGCTCCCTTTACCAATGGTGTAATGACTCTGATCAACGAAACGGAGCCGCAGGAAGATGTGCGCCAAAATAAAGCGGTGCAATTGCTTGCCTTTGCCCGGTTCTGGAATTTGATGAATTGGTTTTATCCCTATAAATCTCTTTTGGACTCAGATTGGAATACCGTTCTTGAGACCTATATTCCAAAAATACAAGCCAAAGCAAAAGCAGCGGGTTATGATTTTATAATGCGCGAGTTTGCTGCAAAAATTAGGGACACACACCTTGTTTTCAAAAGTTCTATGCTTGATTCGATTTTGGGATATTCACAGCCGCCATTTTTCACAAGTATTATTGAAGGCAAATCTGTAATCACCTGGTTGGACACTAATGATAGCACTGTGGATGAAAAACTGGAAATAGGTGATGTATTGTTTAAAATTGACGAAACTCAAGTAGATTCCCTTTTAGAATATTATAAAAAATATGCTCAGGCTGCCAATAAAACGGCAACAGATAGAAATCTGAATTACTATCTTTTCAATGGAAATCGTGATTCGGTTAGCATTGAAGTGCAAAAGACTGATATGTCTATCAGAAAATTGGTTTTAAAAAATAAGAAGGGATACAGTTCTGAAAGAATCTACGACCAATCCTTACTTCCTTCTGGCAACTTGTTCAAAGTGAACGACACTTGTCTGTATGTAAATGCATATCAGGCCAATAAAGAAAAATTAATGGAAATGTTTGCTGATGATAGCAGCATCAATAAAATCATTATCGATTTGCGCAATTACAGTTATGAGAGGGAAAATTACGAGACTTATAAATATTTGCTGAATATATTGGCAGCTGATAAAAACTTATTTTCCAAATTATACATGCCTCTTTGGGAAAAACCTGGAGCATTTTTCATGCAGGAAAACAGATTGGAAAGCTATAAAAAAAGTAGCTTGAAAAATTTGAAAAAGGTGATTCTCGTAGATGAATTTATACAAAGTGGAGGTGAGTTTAATTGTATGCGATTTCAGAGTCTTTCCAATACCACTACTATAGGCACACAAACAGCGGGAGCATTGGGAGATGTAATTTGTTTGCCTATGCCCGGAAATATCAAAATTTATTTCACACGATCAGTGGTTGCCTATCCCGATGGAACTTATATTTATCCCAATGGTGTGAAAATTGACCATAAAATAAATAGAAGTATTTCGGGCATTAGAGCAGGAAAGGACGAAATTCTGGAAAGGGCAGTGGCTGAGTGAAGGCTTCTGTTCTGGTTTTCGCACTACAGAATGTCCAAAATAGATTTTCAGGGCTAAAATCAAAGCGCATCCAAGGGATTGGCATAGACAAACCGGTAATTCAGTAATTTCTTCAATTTTTCATTGCTGACAATTTTATGTGGCTTGCTTTTTTCGGCACTGAAATGGGGGAGGGGCCAGCCATTTTTCTCCGCCATCACTGTGTAAAATTCTTCTCTGCTCGGATGTATATCACTACAGGCATTCATTATTTCAGGGAAAAGATCTTTTTGTATGAGCGCATGAATAATATCGATACAATCCTCAAGATGAATCATATTTACGGGCTGATTGCCATTGGGCAAATCCTTTTTTCCGGCCAAATATTTCCCTGGTAGGCGATCTCCTCCAAATAATCCAGCCAAGCGCAGAATGCTAGTTTTAAATCCTTGTGATTTGGTAAAAAGCTCTTCCAGAGCCAGCATTTCAACTCCCGAATGTGGACTTTTAATATAAGTAGCATCCGATTCTTTAACAATGGAATTGTTGCTGGAATATACAGAAGTGGCACTCGTGTATAGAACACGTGAGACCTTTTTTTCTTTTGCTTCTGCTATGATTTGCTTGAGCGGCAATTCGGGATTTTCTTTAGATGCAGAAGGGGGAATGCAAACGATCAAAAGATCACAGTCTAAAAAATCCTGCCATTCACCATTAAAATTGGCACCAAGCTGAATCAGGTTGGCTTGAATGCCTTTGCTTTGAATTGCTTTAAGTTTTGAAGCCGTGGTTGTACTTCCTTTTACTTTATATCCTTTTTGTACTAAAAATTCTGCTAGGGGAAGTCCCAGCCAACCACAGGCTATGATGCTAATTTTTTGTATCACTGAATATTTGGTTTTCCCCACTTAAAATCTGCCAGCATATAAAACAATGAAAGCCCCACCAAACCAATAAATGATTCTACAGGACTAAGTACATGATAAACTGCCCCGGAAAACTTATGTGTAATCCAGAATTCACCTCTTTCTTCCATTTGATTTAAAATCAGCCAGGTTTGTTCTGTCTGATTTTCAGGATAAAATACAATAATGCTGCTAATAAGAAGTATTGTCGTAAGGGCAATGTAACCTAAGAGTAATTTAAAATCCCAGCGTTTGTATATTGCTGTGGCACTCACATTGTGTTTTACACCACTTATCCAAAGAATAATACACAATAAGGTGAGCCCAAAAATATTCATAATGATATCGTTGAACTCAAAATATTCTACATATCCGGGGTACAAGACCTGGTATTGGTACCATTCGTCAAGTAGCATAATAGGCAATGATAGTACCACTGCTGCTCCTATTTTTCTGCTAAATGGGAACAGTAAAAACCCAAGAATGCCATACTGCAAAGAGTGTATGATTTCAATATTCATTTCAAACATAAAATGGAAATGAATAAACATTAGAATCAATGTGCTTCCCAGGAAGAAAAGTTTTTTGCCAAGCTCATTTTTATTATTTAGGAGCTTAAAAACCACATAAACAATTAACAATACGCCCAATATTAAACTGCCATAGGCTACTATTGTATTGTAAAAATCCATACCAAGGGCATTCATTACCGCAATAGATTGCTGCACCATAAAATCATGGAGAGAAACAATTGTTATTGTGTAGATTAAAATTAGAATTAGGTTTAGAATTGGCCGACTTTCAAGGAAGGATATTAGTTTTTCAAGCATTCTAATCGTATAGTTTAAACGTGCAGTTCTTTAATTGCTTTTGCTAAGATATCCAATTCCTTTTTGCTGGTGTAGATATGGGGTGAGATTCTTACAGCCTTCAAATTTGGCAGATTTACTTTTCCAACATGAATCTTATATTTTTTGATGAGTTGCTCTACTATGGTGTCGACAGAAACATTTTTTAAACTGAATGCTGCAATAGCACCCCCTTCATACATGGAACATGCTGGGGATTTCAATTCAAAGTCCTTTAAATCGCTGACTTGATCTATCCAGTAATTTTTAAGCAGGGAAAGCCGTTTGTATTTTATTTCTGTCCCAATTTGTTCATGAAATTCAAGTGCTTTGGCAATAGTCATTTCTGCCGCAAATGAACGTGAGCCCAGGAATTCAAATTTTCTAATATCATCACTTTTAGGATCATAAGCAGAGTGCAGCGGCCAAGTATTGGAAATATTTTCTTTTTTAATGTGGAGGAGACCTGTGCCAAAAGGGCTACACATCCATTTGTGAAGTGATGCAGCATAATAATCAGCATTCAACTTTCTAATGCTGTGGGGCAGATGCCCAAAGCTGTGTGCCGCATCTACAATTACTTTGCATCCATATTTATGTGCCATTTTCACCAGCTTTTCTACCGGAAGAATTTGCCCGTTCCAATTGATCATGTGGGTTAGGTGCAGCACTTTGGTATTTGGACTGATGGCAGTTTTATACTTTTTTATAATATCCCTATCTGATTTTTCTGGGCTATTAAGTGCTACAAATTTGAGCTGTATTCCTTCTCTCTGAGCTCTTTGCTTCCATGCATTTATCATAAATGGATAGTCCATATCGGAGAGCACTACTTCATCCCCTCTTTTTAAATCAATACCATAAATTATGCTGTTCAATGCTTCAGTAGCATTTCTGCTAATGGCTATTTCATTTGCTTCACAACCAGCAATTATTGCAAGTTTATTCCTAAGGTTTTCTCTCTGGCTGTCAAGTTTTTCCCACATAAAATAGCTTGGGCCTTCATTGCTGTACTGATCATTTCTGTAATGCTCTTGTTGGACTACAACTGGTTGTGGGCTTAAAGCGGCATTATTCAGGTTAATAAGGTTGGTAGATGTGCAAAACTGCGCGCGAATTTCTTTCCAAAACGACTCGTCATTGGCATCGGTTACTGAATTGGATAAATTCAGAGCAGGAAAGGATGCGGGAGCACTAAGTGTGTTTAATCTGCTCAAGCCAAATGCGGCAGAAGCAAATATACCTGTTCTTAAAAATGCCTTTCGAGAAATCTTCATCTCTTCTAAAATATCAAATTGAAATTTATAATCCTAAACCAGTATGGATATAAATATCAACATGCATACAAGAAGGCTTGGCTATAAAGGGTAAACATATAAATGACAAAATAAAAAAATAAGCAAATGAAAAGGGCTGCCTCAAACTGAGACAGCCCTTTTTAAATTCAAGCAGCTTTGATATTATTTATTGAAAAGGTTTACACGTTTTGTGATTACTCCTTTATCTGTTTGAATGCGAACTAAATAAATTCCATCAGCATTTCCGGACAGATCAAGTTCAATATTAGCAGCACTTGGTGCTTGACTAAAGTTTTGATTTAATATTTCTTTTCCAACCAAATTGAACACTGAAATATTCAGGTTTTTAATTTCAGAGCTGGAGTAATTGATATTCACAATGGCTTCAGTCGGGTTAGGATAAAGATTGAAAATTTCATTCAGTTCAATTTCGTTAATTCCAACACCTACTATTTCTACATCTTGGCAAAACTGTTTTTTAGGCACATTAAAACGTGCGTTCCATTCATTACCAACTTCTAAACAAACTTCAAAAATACCGTTTTCAGGAAAATTAAAAGTTGGGTTTTGATTGGTTTTTGTTCCAAAATTTGGCGCATCACTGGTCCATACCCAACTTGTAGGATTATACCTTGATTCATCCGTAAATTCGATCCTTCCGACTTGTGATCCTTCTGGTTGAAATGAGAAATCAGGATCGGGCTCAGTATTTACATATACGGTTCTGGTAGTTGTAGAAGTATTTCCACTTCCATCAGTAGCTTCATAAACTACATCTACAGTATCCCTGGCAGTTGTATTTGCAGTAGTTGTAGTATCAACACTTAAAGCACCATCTACACAATCTTCTGCAAGAACTCCCGGATCATTATAAGATTCACCGAGGTATGCCAAATCTGGATTGTCACCAAATAAAGTGAAATCCGGACCGGTTGCATCAGCCGTTACTTCTACTGTTCTTGTTTCTGTTTCAGGAGGATTTACTCCATCATCAGCAGTATAAGTAAATGTATATGTTCCTAAAGAATCAATATTAAAGGGTGGAACAGATGTAACATTAACAGTAATTGGGCCACAAGCATCTGTAGCTATAGCTCCCGGATCATTAAAACCAAGACAAACTTCAGTCTGTATTGTTGAAGCTCCGTTAAGTGTAATTGTTGGTGGTGAAGTGACTATTTCTACTACTCGAGTTTCAGTAGTCGCAGCATTTCCTGCTCCATCTGTCACATCATATTCAATGGTGTAGGTGCCTACGACACCTGTATCAACATTTGAAGTAACTTGGATGTTTGCTGTGATATCTCCATCTACATTATCTGAAGCAGTAGCTCCCGGATCTACAAAGAATTCACAAGATTCAACAGTTATGGTATCATTGCCTATTAAAGTAATAACTGGTGGGGTATTGTCAGCAGCTGGTTCAACATTTACTGTTCTTACAAGCTCACAAGAAACATTACCTGCTGCATCTTCAGCCCAATAAGTCACAGTATAACTCCCAACAGTATTGTTGTCAACACTGTCAATAGTAGTAATGCTTCCTCCGCTAAGTGGCCCATCTTCATTGTCAATAGCCGTTACTCCCGGATCATTAAATGGATCACCTGAAACTATAGTCATAGGGTTACTGCCATTCATCGTAATTTGAGGAGCTTTATAATCAATTATAAAGTCTGCATCAGTGTAAATTATATCCTTAACATAGTGAAATGAAGCTGGATCGGCATCGCTTCCGGATGGGTTTATCCTGGTAAAAACAACCGGTAGGTTGTAAGTATTGGGATTTGTTTCAAGTGCATCTTGCGACATAGTGCCAAATAAAGCACCACCGCCCCAAATAGGGTCACCTTCTGTCCAGTTATCAATTGTAGTAGCGAGGCCATTGTCAATATCAAATCCTCTTACATGAAAATCAGGGATTTCATTTGATCCACCTGTAAATTGTGGATCTGAATCTAACCAGCTGATAAACACTTTAGAGCCATCGGGGCTTAAAGAAGCTTGTGGTCTGTTGTCTTCAGATACTCCTGAAGTGATTTGTCCACGGAAAGTTTCCATATCAGCAACAAATACAGCTTCCCAACCACAGCTTGAGTTTTTGTTAAAAGTAATATCGTAAAGCGCTAAGATGCCAACATTTGATCCCGCTTGATTGGTGGTGATTGCATAATCTGAAGATGAACCAACGACAACTGCTATATGCGGATTGCCATATTTGTCAACTACAATATCGCAATCGAAAGCTGTTGTTGGAACATCCCCGGGTTGAGATAAACTGTCAACTACATATTGAAAACCAGCCAAATCAACTGTTTCTGGACCTGTCCAACTTTGGCCGCCATTTACAGTTTTATATACTACAGGATTTAGAGTGTTTACTCCACCAGGGGTAACATCACTTAACATAACTACCCAACCAAATTGACCAGTTGGATCAAAAGCCATGTTTAACCCTGCGGCATATGTATCTCCGTCAAAACCCTGATCAAAACCGGGGACAAAGTAGCGATCTACTGCCCAGTCAACATCATTTGTGACAGAGTTAAAAGTTCCTTTGTAAAGTATTACACTGTCAGCATCAAATGCAGCGCCTTCTTCAGAGGCAAATGCAACAGACCAGAATACATTTTGAACGCCATTGCAAAGTCCTGAAGCAACACTTACATCGCTGTTATTTGGAGTGTAAACATTTTCAGTAAAAGTAGCCGGATCATTATCCAATCTTGCTACTCCTCCAAAAAGTCCGTCCCAGGTACCATTTTGGTCAAAAGGCAACCATGTTCCCTGATACGAAAGGAAAGCATTATCAGAATTGGTATTGCCAAGTGGATTGTGAATAACAGCTTGAGGAAATCTTCCTGCAAGTGTCAGCTGATTTCCAGAAGGATTCAGTAGTCCATGATCAATTGTCCAGGTTTGACCTTCGTCAACAGATACATCGTAGCGATATTGTCCAACATTATTACCTGCATGTACACTTGGGTCAGTTCTGTGAATGAAAGCTACAGTACCAAGATCATTATTTGCAGCCAGACTGTTTACAGTGCCATCAATAATTGTGAATAGATTGCCCGCAGTACCAATAGGTACAGTTGTGACAGCTCTTGAGCCAGCATTATTGTTTTGAGTACTGCTCTGGTAATTTTGAAGTGTGGCTAAATGAGTTTCAGAAAAAGGAACAAGTGTCTGATTGCTCAAGTCATCAGTACATTGTCTTTCCGAATTTAGTCCAACAGCTACGTAATTTTGAGCATAAACAGCAAATAATCCGCTCAGGATTAAGAGCAATGTTAAGTTTAAGCTTTTCATAAAGTTGTTTTGTTTGTGTTTATTGGAAAAATAGAAAGTACCAAAAATACAGCTTCATACTTACTTAACAAAATGTGGGCTTTGCATTGTGACCAGTGGACTTGTTTTGTGTTATAATACCTGTCCTGAAATTTTATTTCTTTTTTGTTTTTTGTTTTTGCTGCTGTTGTTTGGCCATTTCTTCTAATTTCTTCTGAAAGGTATTCTTCTTTACAGGTTTCTTTTTGTTTTTCTTAATCTGTTCCAGCAATTTATCGTCATCTATCACAAATTTTTTGATAAAATACTGTTGTGCATAGCTGATCAGGTTGGAAAGAAAGTAGTAATAAGTCAATGCAGCAGGGAAATTATTGAAAATCCCAAGAAGCATTACAGGGAAGATATAGGGCATATATTTCATGCCCGGCATATTGTTTCCTCCTGCCGACATTTGGGCATTGGATACGGCATAGAGAATAGAGGTAACAGTCATCAGTAAGGTGAATAAACTTACGTGGTCACCGTAAAATGGGATGTTAAATGGCAGATCGTAAATAGAGTCATATGTGGAGAGATCACTTGCCCAAAGGAACGCTTCATGCCTTAATTCTATGGAAGAAGGAAAGAAATAGTACATGCCAATAAGAAAAGGCATTTGTAATACCATTGGCAAACAACCACCCAACGGAGACACCCCTGCTTTTTGATACAATTTCCATTGTTCAGTACCTTGCCTTTGCTGGTCATTTTTGTATTTTTCTTTTAATTCATCTAATTCCGGCTTTAGTACTTTCATCATAGCCATTGACTTATAGGATTTATAAGTCAGCGGGAATAGCACCATTTTAATCAAAAGGGTGAGCAGGAAAATGATCAGTCCATAATTGCCGATGAATCTACCGAGGAAATCGAAAATTGGAATAATGGTATAGCGATTGACAAGCCCAATCCATGCGAAAAGCGAAAAATTAGGCCCGAGCTGCACAATCTCTTCCAGGTCATTGCCATATTTTTTCAGCAGTTTAAAATCATTTGGACTATAGAGGTATGTCAGATTAAAAGATTGTTTGCCTGTGCCTTCAAAAGGCAAGGTAAGTGAGGCCTGCATGGTTTTCAGCAAGGGGTCGGTCTCTTCTTCTTTTCTATCTGATTTTAAAGTGGCATTGAAAAATCCTTTTTCGCTGATCAGCGTACTGTTAAAAAATTGTTGTTTAAAAGAGATCCATTCGATGGATTCATTGACAGAGGTATTGTCATCAGAGGTTTCCGATAGACTTTCTAAACTACCATCTTTCATCTTGTAAAACACATAACTGTAGCGGTCTTCTGTACTCCGGCTTTTCTCTAATTGGGCAATATCCTGCTTCCAGAATAAATTGATATGGCGAGCATTATTGGCAATCAATCCACCCATGCCTTCAAGATTGACCTGGTAATCGATGCGGTAATCATCGCCTTTAAATGTATAAACCTGCTCAATAAAGCGACCGGGCTCAATTTCTATTTTAAAGCGCAATGTTGCTGTCTCAGATCCGCTGATCTTGCGATTGCCGGAACTACTTTCAAAATAAAGCTCCCGGGTATTGATCTCTTTGTTATTGTTGAGAAAGAAATGCAGGTTCTTATTGATTTGTTCTTTGCTCGCGAGAATTAAAGGCTGCTCATCATAGGTGTCAAAGTTTTTCAGCTCTACATATTTAATGCTTCCGCCTTTTGAGCTGAGCCTTACGATCAGCTCGTCAGTTTCAATTTCAATATCTTTTTGTGTGCCGCTGGCAAATGGAGCAAATACCCCGTACTTGTTGGCTTGGCTTTCAGTGACTGTTGATTCATCATCCCTGATTACAGTATGGGGGGCTTCTTCGCTTTCAGAATAAGTGTCTTTTTCAGAATCTACTGAATCTAAATATGCGGAACTCTTATCTGTTTCAACTGGAGAAGTTGTTTTTTCAAGTTTATCTTTTTCTACCTGTTCCTGAACCTGCTGTTGGTTGTAATAGGTATAAGCAATGAGAATTAAACCTATCAACAAAAAACCTGTAACTGTATTTCTATCCATTAAATGCCTTTGTGGCGGGCAAAATTAAGAATAAGAAACCACATTTTTTTTATTGCTGCTATCCAATTTGTCTTCAGCTTTAGCATTTTTACAGGCGATGGCCGCTTGCACAAATTTTACAAAAAGTGGATGAGGAGTGGCTACATTGCTTTTGAGCTCAGGGTGAAATTGCACACCGATGAACCAGGGATGTTCTTTTAATTCTACAATTTCCACCAAATTTGTTTCAGGATTCACACCTACAGGAAGCATTCCCTTTTTTTCAAATTGACTTAAGTACATGTTGTTGAATTCAAAGCGATGCCTGTGCCTTTCACTGATGTTTTCACTTTTGTAAGCTTCAAAAGTTTTTGTACCGGGTGTAACTTTGCAATTGAATGCCCCAAGACGCATGGTGCCGCCTTTATTTATTATATTCTTTTGGTCTTCCATCAGGTGAATTACAGGGGTCTTACACTTTTCATCCATTTCAAATGAATTGGCGTCTTCTAATTTTAGTACATTTCGAGCATATTCCACTACGGCACATTGCATACCTAGACAAATTCCGAAAAATGGAATATTGTTTTCCCTGACATATTGAATGGCAAGCACCTTTCCTTCAATTCCACGATTTCCAAAACCAGGTGCTACCAAAATACCATCTAAATGACCAAGAGAAGCTTTCAGATTACCTGGAGAAAGGTCTTCTGAATGTATGCTTTCAATATGTATGGAACATTCATTTTCTGCTTCTGCATGAACAAAAGATTCCAAAATAGATTTATAGGCATCCTGAAGTTCTACATATTTACCTATAAGACCAATATTTATCGATGTTTTAGGGTGTTTCAGTTTCTTGAGAAATTGCTTCCACTTATCAAGGTTTGGCTCGTTTTCTATAGGGATTTGTAATTTTGAAAGAACTATAGAGTCAAGATTTTCTTTTTGCATTTCAAGAGGCACCTGATAAATAGTATCGCAATCAATTGCCTGAATGACAGATTCAATATGGACATTACAGAATTTAGCCAGCTTGGAACGAATCTCATAAGTGAGCTCATGTTCTGTTCTGCAAACCAGAATATCAGGTTGCACCCCGTCTTTTAATAATTCTTTGACAGAGTGTTGTGTAGGTTTTGTTTTTAATTCTTTTGCTGCACTTAAGTAGGGGATAAGGGTGAGGTGAATGACCAAGCAGTCTTTCATACCCAATTCCCAGCGCAATTGCCTGAGTGATTCAACATAAGGCAAGGATTCAATATCGCCTACTGTGCCTCCTAATTCGGTTATGATAACATCATATTCGTCATTTTTCCCCAAAAGCATCATACGTCTTTTGATCTCATCAGTAATATGGGGGATAATTTGTACGGTTTTACCGAGGTAAGCGCCTTCTCTTTCTTTATTGATTACATGTTGATAGACCCTGCCGGTTGTTACATTATTGGCTTGAGATGTTTGAATATTCAGAAAGCGTTCGTAATGCCCGAGATCCAAATCTGTTTCGGCACCATCTTCAGTCACATAGCATTCCCCATGTTCATAGGGATTCAGGGTGCCTGGATCTACATTAATATATGGATCGAATTTTTGTATGGTTACTTTTAATCCCCTGGCTTGCAATAATTTACCGAGGGAAGCAGCGAAGATACCTTTCCCAAGAGATGATGTTACGCCACCGGTTACAAAAATATACTTGCTCATGGGAAATTGATTTTATGCGATTTTGTATCCTTCACAAAGATACAAATTAATTGGCTTGAGGGCTATTGCAAATAACAATCTCTGAAAAGTTTTCTGCTTTTGATTAAAAACTCAGGAGCTGAAAATTAATTTAAGAACCCCAGCAAATACTTTTTTGAAGTTTTATAAATTATAAGACAGAATCTTGAATGGCAGCAGCATTTTGCTTTTTATTGAATTCCTTGATGATGTCTTCAGGTGATTTTCCAAGGTTGTCTAAAGAAAATTTTACATCATCGGACAAATCGTGATTGGGGTATTTTTCGAGAAATGCCTGGTAGCGCTCGGCAGCTTTTTCCATGTCGCCAATTTCATTTTCATAAACAAATCCCTGTAAAAACAAACTGTGTGGAGCTTTATTATGATCTGAATAATCGTTTTCAATTTTTTTATAAATATCCATAGCCACTTCATAATCCTTCATAGCCCGGTGTAGATCGGCTTTCTTAAAAAGAATATTAGGAGTCAGCGAATCTTTGGGGAAATTTTCCGCAAAATTACCATAAGCATCTATTGTAGATTGTGCAAGTGCCTCATCAAATTTAAATGATTCGTTCTTGTCAAAAAGCATGCTTTCGGCTTCCTTTACTTTTTCAAGCGAACTTGATCTGTCTGGACCGGTGCATGCAGACAAAAAGATTAAAAGCACTAAAGATAAGTTTGCAGTTTTTTTCATTGTGTTAAAATTTATGCTAAAATTATAGTTCTTTTTTCAAAGAAATAAATCTAAAATGCAAAAGTATGTTTGTTTTTGTTGGTTTTTGCTTTTCTCTTGTACACCCCAATTGAAAAGCTACCTGATTTCTTCACTGGAAGATCCATATATTATTCGAAAGCAAATTCCAGCACCGCGCACCAACCTCTATTCCTGGCAAAATAATCTGCCCGACACAGTATATCGAAATTCAACTTCACAAAGAATTATTAAAGTGCGTTACAATTTTATTAAAGCGGCTTCTCAGAATGAATACTTTAGTCAGGAAGCTGCGGAAAAATTTGCCCAGACCTTAAATGCTGCTGCTAATTTCAGGTTTTATCACAATCAAAAAATGCATTTGCCCAAAGGCAATAATACGCCTGTATTTCCTATCAATTTGAAACTTGAAATTACTCCGGACAATACTGTTCAGGGAGATAATGGCATTGCAGTTTATGAAGAAGAAGATGCTGCTAAAGCTTATTTTAACAAGCAGGGCACGGGTAAAAATTTGTTCTCTTCCTATGTGTATGATCAATATGGGAAAAATAAAAACGAGGTGTTGAATATTTTTGTAATGGAGCACCACCCCGACAGTATAGCATCACCAACTTATAAAGCTGAGCATAATGGTGTGGGTAGTTCTAAATATTTGAAAATAGCAGGGGCTTATCATACTTCAAGAGATTCTGTAATGAAAAATGACAAGTCAGGAAAAAGGGCAAAAAACGGTTGGGATATGATAGGCATTATTGTTCATGAGTTGGGACATACTTTTGGCTTGGCACATACCTGGAATGCAAATGACGGTTGCGATGACACTCCAAAAAACGACAATTGTTATTCTCCCAATACCCGTCCCGATTGCCCTGGGGGATATTCAAACAATATGATGGACTATAATTATTGTCAGTGTTCATTATCTCCTTGTCAGATAGGCCGTATTCACAGTAATATCTATAAGAATAACAGTCAGTTGCGCAAATTTGTAAAAGAAGACTGGTGTGATTACAACCCCTCAATGAAAGTCAAAATTAGGGAAGCAGACACTTTAATTTGGTATGGAAATAGACAGCTTCATGCTGATTTAATATTGGGGTCAAATGCTTATTTGGAAATACGGGGCAATGTGCATTTGCCTGAAAATGCGCAATTGAAAATTGGCAGCGGAGCTACTTTGTTTTTAAATGGAGGCCGCTTATACAATGATTGTGATGCGCAGTGGGGCGGTATTGTAATTGAGTCAATTAAAGCTGAGTCTGGAAAAGTTATTCTTAGCAAAGAAGCTTTGATTGAGAATTGTGCTTTTGAGCAGGATATTGGGATTTAGGATTTAATACTGCTCCTTATCATTGGGGAAATCCCTTGATCGAACATCTTCAATGTATTTCTGTACACCCGATTTGATATCTTCAAAAAGATTGAGGTAGGTTCTTAAAAAGCGGGGTTTAAACTCATGCGTAATACCCAGCATATCGTGCAGCACCAATACCTGTCCATCTACATCTCCACCTGCACCAATCCCGATTACAGGTATGTCAATTGATTTAGAGACTTTGGCACCAAGCTTGGCTGGAATCTTTTCCACTACCAGAGAAAAACAACCCAGTTCTTCCAACAAACGGGCATCTTCAATCAGGCGGGCGGCTTCTTCTTCCTCTTTGGCACGAACGGTGTAGGTGCCAAATTTATAAATGGATTGCGGGGTCAATCCCAGATGCCCCATTACAGGAATTCCGGCACTCAGGATGCGGGTGACAGATTCCCTGACTTCTTTTCCACCCTCTAATTTTACTGCATGAGCTCCCGATTCCTTCATAATGCGAATAGCCGAATCCAGTGCCAGTTTGGAGTTGCCCTGGTAAGAACCAAAAGGCAAATCCACAACCACCAGTGCTCTTGTGGCTCCTCTTACCACAGCAGAGGCGTGATAGATCATTTGGTCAAGTGTTATAGGCAGTGTGGTTTCGTGCCCAGCCATTACATTGGAGGCAGAATCTCCCACAAGAATAATGTCTATGCCTGCTGCATCTACAATTTTCGCCAGTGAAAAATCATAGGAGGTAAGCATGGCAATTTTTTCGCCATTGCTTTTCATTTCCTGAACGGTGTGGGTGGTGACTCTTTTTACATTCTTGTGTACTGACATGAATTCTATTTTAGTCGAAAATAGAAATATTGTGTGGTAAAGGCAAAAGTCAGAGATTGCATGGCGGCCATTTTACTTCATTACCACTGCAAAATGTGAATCTACGGGTTCGTCTTTTTGGCTTTTGATCTCTGTTGGCTTATGAAATCCTTGAAGGTTTCCGAAACCTTTAAGGATTGAAAGTCTAAAAGATGGCTGATGCTTTTTGCCAGGGTTCCAATTTAGTAGGCACGCCTTCGCTATATATAAACTGCCTGTTGGTAGGGCTGATAGAGTCTTCAGTTAACATTTTCCGGTGTCAGTTGTTTAAAAAATATATGTACCATTCAACTAAAATTATCTATTTCCTTTCTTTCACAATATTAGTCTTGTTCAGCGCCTGCAGCAGCCCTGAAACTCGATCCATGGAAGTAACGGCTACTGCTTACAATTCAGTAAAAGCACAAACAGCCAATGATCCGGTCATCACTGCATGGGGTGATACCCTGAAGGCCGGTATGAAGGCCATTGCGATTTCCAGAGATCTGATTGATTCAGGATTTTATCACAATATGGAAGTCACCATTAATGGACTGGAAGGGAAATACAAAGTGCTGGATAAAATGAATCGCAGATGGACTAAAAAAATCGATATCTATATGGGTGCGGATGTATCTAAAGCCCGAGAATGGGGTAAGCAAGAGGTCACCATTCGCTGGAAGCCTGCCGAATAAGGAGCCAGTGTGAAAACAGGGGGAGGTACTTTTTTGTGTTATCTCTACTAAATGATTTCCCAAAGTTTACAGGTGTTTGTACTGACGATAAATGTCAGCATCTTGGACTTGAGGGACTTTCCTCGTCAGTTATCTTTGGCAGAGCAGGCTCGATTGCAGCCATGTGCTTTTTATTCTATTACCCGTAAAGCTCTTTAAGTTCTAATTTTTTAATTCTCGAACGAATTGCTCCTTTTGTTCTTCCGAAGTGTTTTGCCAAGTCTTTCACATTTACACCTTCGCAATACATTATGGTTAGTTCATTGTCAAGCTCTTCTGCCCAAGGTTTGTAGGCATCTTTGTGTTTTGTTCTAAGTTCATCAACGGAATATGCTTTCTCCTTTCCGTCAGTTTCGGTATTCACTTTTAATGTTGGCTTTTGAGTTGTAGCTTCCTTATTTTCCTTTTCCTTGGCCACTCGTATTATATGGATTTGCTTTGATGAAGGAAGCTCTGGAGGCATTAAAGTTTCAGGAATATAAATGCTGCTTTTAGTCCTTGTAATTGCTACATACAAGAGGTTGATTTCTTCATTCAGTTTCCCAATATTAAGCTCATCTTTTTGGATTTCATTCGCAAGCTTTTCTAATTTCTCTTTTGTAATGAAGTCGTTCACAATTTGAATGGTGTCATATTCCATTCCTTTGCAACGGTGAACAGTTGAAAAGACCATCTCCGCATTTTCTTTGTCGTCATTGTCAATATGCTTCTCCTTAATGGCCTTTATAATATTTGGAATTTTGTTTTCGTATTCCCTTACGATTTCTACCATCATCCCAAGCTGGACATCTTCTGTTTTTTCAATGTATTCCTCAAGTTCTTCCATGCTCCTCATTTCTTTGATGAGCTTGTCTTTTATCAACCTTCTCTTCTTGTTGTAGAGGCTCAGTACATCATAAAGCGAAGCACCTTCATCTGCATAGGTGTAGGAATTTATGTTGCCTTCAAAATAAATGTTCTTTACTTTTTTCTTTTCTGTTACATACTCTATTGCTTTCAACAAGAGCCCTAAATTGGTTCGGGCGATAACAGCTTTTGATTTGATTTTCTTGGTGGTTCCTTTGCCAGCAATTTGAAAAGGTGCTTCTATTTCAATTATCTTCTTCAATTTTAAAACGCCCATTGCCAAATTGGCTATATCTTGACTGAACCTGAAACTTGTTGATAGATTGTAGGTTTTGAAGTCTGCTTTTTCAAGAGAGTTTACAGCAAAACGCCATCCGTATATTTGTTGGTGCGTATCTCCAACAATTACTTTTGTTGCCTTTTGCTTGAAAAAAACATCCAGCATTGCGGCAGAAGCATCCTGTCCTTCGTCAAAAAGTATGTAGTCGTATTTGAGTTTTGGGCTTACAAGCTGAAACTTTTTGAGATAGAAATCGTGGGTGATCTCAATTTCACCTTTGTCCATTTTACTCAAGAGCAGTCTTGTCTTCCTTTTTATGTAATTGTAAAATGTTGAAACGAATGTTTTTGCTTTGGGGTCTGATACTATTTCTAAATAGTTAAGATCTTGAACTCTTGCCTTGTCGCTGTTACAGAAGTACGAAATGAATTTACTAATGTGATTTGCCACAATGTATTCTGCATGTTTTTCTCCATTTCCTTCAAGTCCAAGCAGCTCTGCAATTTCATAAATCTTGTAGCCTTGTGGTCTTACTTTATAGTTGTTTTGAAAGACGATGTGCTTGTATGCAAGCGAATGAGCGGTTTCAACTTTCACATTCTTTAAACCCTTTTCTGAAAACTTTTTTATTGCTTATAGCTTAACAGATTTGTTGAAGGCCAGGTAAAGTATTTTACTGCTCTCGGGTCTTGCTTTTGCATATTCAATGATGGTCGTGGTTTTTCCAGATCCGGCAACAGCATTGACCTTAATGTTACCTGTCGAGTTGATTATGTCATATTGTTGCTTCGTTAACTCCATTGTCAGTCATTGTCTTGCTGAAACGGTTCTTTTTTGGGATTGGCTACAAACGGTAAATTGTACGATTGCTGGCAGATTGAGTATCACTTTCCCGTAAAACCTAGATACAATTCGCCCTGCCATTATTTATTCAAAATATGTGCGCCTTAATTGGTAAATATAGTTCATTAAAATGAACGTCCCAAAGGGTGGTACAGACGCTAAGCCTGCATCTAGGATTGTGAGACCACCCGACAAGTCATTCAAAAAACCGCCAAGTACCTGCCTTTGCCGTAGCCGTTTCGGCAGGCAGGCGTGAACCGTACGCTTGGTGGTACTGACGATAAATGTCAGCATCTTGGATGTGAGAGCCTCAACCTGAGCCTTTTGGCTCAGGTCGGGCTACTCGATTAGCTACTGTAGCCCCCATTCCCCCAATGTTTATTAGAACAACTTTGTCCTTCTTTTTTGTCAGGGAGGGAGGGGTTTTTATTTACTCACTCCATTGTTGATTTTCAAAGGTGTTCGTGAATGCTTCGCATTTGATTTTCTTCTATTGTTTCAGGGTTGGGCAGACACACGCTGCCGCCAAGCTTGGGTCAGTGTGTAGGCTTCCCGAAGGGTATGCTTTTTTCTTTCATCCTGAAACTCAAAATCAATGTCTTGCTGCTTGCAGTACCTGATCAATCTTCCAATAAAGCCCCTCGGAATAATTACTTCATGTTCTGTTTCTTCGATGAAGCGGAAATACCGCTCGGTTCCCCAAGTGTTCCTGCCAGATTTCTTTTTGATGAAATATTCTGAGTTCGCAAAATTCAGTTCCTCTTTCAGAAAATTGATCAATTCGGGTGTCATGCCCGATCGGTTAAGACGGACTACACTATTTAATTGTATGTGGAGTCTCTCTGAATTTATATTTGGTGATACCGAAACTTTGTCCGGTTGGAGCGTATTAAAGATTGCGTCAAGATGGGATGTGGATACTTTTTGAATAGATGACAGGAATGTCCACTGATCCGGATATGCGTTCAATTGTTCGTCCACAAAGCAACTGTTCTCTTCTTCCAAAGTCGGTTTATAGAGAGGCAGGGCAATTAAATTACCCAATCCCTTTCCCTGCCTGCGGGCCGTAGCCCTTCTGCAGGCGAAGGCCCGAATGGAAATCCTGATTGGGGAAAAGCCGGTCGAAACTGGAACTCTTATCAAACACGGAGAAAATATCCGTCTGTTCCAAAAGATTGATTAAAATCTTACGGCTTCTGATGGCCGGATAGGGTTGGTCGAAAAATATCCAGACATGACCTCCTTTGCCGGAACGGGAGCGTTCCAGATAAGCAGGAATGCCGTGTTCTTTACAGATATTGAGAAAAGTACGGCATTCGTCCGCCCATTTCTCTTTATCAAAGTCTGCTGCAATAAACCAGGAAGTGTTGTCCTGCAACAATGGATAGATACCGATTAATTTTTCACCATTGAAATGCTTTAGAAGTTGCTGATCAGTAAGTGGGAGGTAGGTTTTGTCTTTGTAGTCTTTGAAGGTACCGCCTTTCATTTTGTGGAGCCGGTACATGTATGGGTCATAATGATAAGCGGGCATGTATCCGCTTTTATTCCCCCCGCCAGAAGTTTGGGCACGCTTCTCCCAACGAATGGCAAAGACATCCTCCCTGCCTTTGAAGAGGCTTTTGAACAAATTCAGTTTTTCTTTTTCTGAATATTGATGCATATTCTGTCATCTTTTTTCTCAAACGCTTATTTTCCAATGCCCACCTTTATCTGGTCCAATCCTTTCTATAATACCTTTATCTTTAAGTTTTGAAATTTGTTTTTCAATGGCTCTGGTAGTTACGTGGACAATTTCTGCCATCTCCGAGGTTGTAATATTTTTGTCTTCGAGCATCAAGAGAATTATTTTCTCCGAACTTTCTCCGAACTTTTCTCCGAACTTTCTCCGAACCCCCTCCAGACGATCCTTGTGTTTATCCCGTAATTCTTCCACATTTATCCCGTACTTATCCTGTAATGAGGTTAAAGTATCCTCCGTTTTCTCCGTACCTTCTCCGTACTTTCTCCGTACCTTCTCCGTACTCTTGAATACCTTACTCAGGAAACCTCCTTGCTCATCCTTCAAAACTGGTTCTGGCAACCCGGCCTCTTTGCAAGCTTCAATGATTTTTATGGTTCCCCGACCCCATGAATCAATATAACCAGCTTTGAAACATACATCTGCAAGCAGTGGATTTCTCGGTTTCGATCGGTGTACTTTCTTTAAATCTTCTTCGGAAATTCCTTCGGGCAAACCGCCATCATTCCAAACACTGAAATTGTCTTCATACAAACGGATTTGTGTCGGGGCTCCCATGTAATTCCGGTGCACCAATGCATTGAGGATCATTTCACGGACAGCATCTACAGGGTATTCATCTCGTTCTACCCGTTGCATACCCATAAAGTCAATCGGGTGAATGAAAAACTTGGCGTTTAGCATTTCTCCAATCCCGTCCTTAAGCTGTATCAGATTGCCTTCTATTACCTCATGAAATTTCAGGTCGGCATCAGTTTCTCCGAATTTACCGATCTTAACCGCCATGTTCGGGTAGAATTTTCCGGGGTCTTTTCCAAATAAGACAATGGCAGCTCTTTTCAAATGTCCATCTTCGAGCAGACGTAGTTTTTCAAGCAAGTCCGAAATGCTGATATTGTCCTCAACATTGATCCGTTTAACGATCCTTGCATCTTTCAAAAATTGCTTAATGCTTGATTCATCAATGTCATTGATGGAAGCTCTTTGTTCAGGAATATCATCCCAGGTCTTTCCGGTACGCTTCAGGATAAACTCATTCAATGCCGGACCTTTCAGTTCCTGCAAAGTACTTCCGGTACGGACATAATATTTGCCTCTCACGGAAATAGGCACATCATACCGGGGAACAATGATTTCAAGATAGTGTTTACCCTTTTTCTCTTTCAAGTTCACTTCCGCATACACGCCCAGAATATCCCGGAACTTGTTGGGCAAATCTTCCAGTAACTTGTTGTGATTGTCAATGCCCGTAACCTTGCCTTTATCGTCAATGCCGATATACAGCTTGCCACCGCTGGCATTCGCAAAGCCGCAGATCCATTTGAGATATTCATCCCGCCAGTTGGCTTTGTATTCTATGTTGTGGGATTCGGGCATAGTTATTTTAGTGGAACTTTTGTAATCACCTTTTACTTTTCGTCTTCCAATTTCAATTCTTTGAATATCTCTTTAAGCATCTCTCCCGGATCAATGTCAATAGCCAAAGCAATCAAGTATAATTCACCTGCACGGAGCTTGGTTGATTCATTTGAACTCAATTGAGACAGTCGTGCCTGACTGATCCCTGTTCGTCTGGAAACCATTGCTCTGTTTACGGATTTTTTGGTCAAATACAGTCCTAAAGATGTCATAAATCTTTCGATTTTGTTGAGGTAAATATACCTTTTAGAAAGAAAAATATAGAATATCTAGAGTTTCATTTTGAATTTCGATAGATAATGTATAGATTTATTTAGAATTTCTAAAGAATACTATTAAAACTTTTAACATAAACAGAACATACACAAAAGCCGACCTTGAACAGATTGTTTACACTCAACTGGAAAATCTCAATGCCATGCACGATCTCTTAAACATCATGAAGGTTCAAAATGAGTTGCTGCACAACGCCAATAAGAAACTGAAAGATGAAATCTCCGAGTTTAAAGAGAAACAACACGTTTATCCTACACGAAAGAGATCATCAAAGTCGTAGTCTGCGGGCTGGAGGGCAAGCTCTTTTGCAAAGCTTTGGCTGGCGGGTCGGCCTTGCGGGGCTTTGTAAATGTGCTTGCCGTGTGTGGGCAGAAAATCAAATAAAAACCTCCTGCGCGCCTGCCTGCACGTAGCCGTTTCGGCAAAGGCAGGTTGGCCTTTTTCTTTTTGTCCACCGGTATTTCAAAGAACCTCTGTCCTTTCTGTCAGCACCGTCCTTGTCAACGGAGTACGTCCCTTTTCTCTTTTTATTTTTTCTTTTTCGTCACCCGATTAGAAGCACTACAGTGTCCGGGCGGCTATTAAATACAACGGTTTTCAGCTATACGCAGGCAGGGATTTTAACCACTGAACTTCATACGAAGAACCGAACTTCAAATTTACGAAAATCTGTCATACGAAGCACAAAACCCCTGCTTGCGTATAGGTGATGTGTGCGCCTTGAATGGTAAATATAGTTCATTAAAGTGAACGTCCCAAAGGGT
>JBBDNB010000007.1 GCA_040877935.1 Chitinophagales bacterium | reverse complement strand
AACAACTTTTGATGAAAATTATTCAAAAAATATTTGCTTTTAAGCACAGTTCATTGCGAAGGAGGTAAGGCTGTGGCAATCTCCTTGGATTTAAGGTGCCCTTTTTCTTGGTCACAAAGCCACAAAGTTTCAAAGAAATTTTAGATAATTCTTACAGCTTTTTGCCAAATTTCCTAAATGCAGCAACAAATTGATAGATTAACCAAGCATTGATAATTCTGACTAGAAATGAAATGACATACGAAACACTACTCAAAGTATAACTATCATTGAGTATAGTCTCAATAGTACTAACTCTATGCACAGGATTAAGCATAATAGTTAAAACCTTGATATTCTCTTCAGAGAAGAAATAGTTGAATACGCTTAATGAAGTATTTTTAATAGCAATTAAAAATGAAGTGAAATCTACCCAACCAAAATGATAAGGAGCATTTGAAAAAGTAATAGGTAGAAGAAGGGGAATGATTATAATATTTAGGATTAAAATTAATCTTAGAGCTCTCCAAATAGAAATGCCATGATTGTTCGAAACTTTATTAGCATAAGTAACTAGCCTATCTTCCCAGTTTAGGTCTTCTCTACTATCATAAGCTGCAAACATTTTTTGATGCATTTCCAAAGCTCCAACTTGGTCAGCTTGGTTGGCTAAAGCGTACTTTAGTTGACGATAATTTTCATACTCATCTTTTGGTAGTTTTTTTGGTTTATTAATGTTTGGACAAGCATAAATTTCCTTTGGAAAAGTAACATTTGTAAACATAGATTTTGACAAAGTACTTCTGTAAAAATTAACTTTTTCAAAGGATGAAAAATCGACTCTATCAAACCAGACATTATTTAGAATTGATTTTGAAGAATTAAAATAGCTTCCCGGAAGTTTTCTTGATTTTAAATTATAGATTTTAAAATCAGAAATTTCAATATGATAAAGACTTAATTTATTTATTCTAGAGTCTTCAATATCAATTTTGGAAGTTGATTTACCTATTATTTTTAGGCTAGAAAGAATAGAATTCTTAATTCTAATGAATTCAGTCTTGTTTTTATTTTCGTGTATGAGGATATTTACATTTAAATCTATTTTATTTAAGTCTTTATTGTTTGAGAAATATTTATAGGTGTTCCCTTTTTTAACCCAGCCTTTCTCCTCCTCCTTGTCAAATTGAAAATATAAAGATTTCAAATAGTTAAAATTCAGTTCAGTTTTGCGACTAATCAGGCCTAGCAGCTTGGATTTTACAAATTTTGATTTGGTATTTGATTTTGTTTTTAAGTGTTTACTTGAATAACGGACATTGACTTTAGTATTTTCTCCACCATCTATAGTTAATTTGCCTATAGTATTATATAAAAATATATTTTCTATGTTTTTCGTGTTGCTAAGCTCAACATTCTCTTGAATGACTACATTTGAAAATGTTAAAGATTTGATATTGCTTTCGTCAAACCATAAACTTCTAATTCTGCAGTTGGAATATTCAATTGAGATATTCATTTTTTCATCATCCAACCAATTATTCCCTAAACAACTTTCAAATTCAGAATAAAAAATACAGTTGTAGAAATTAATAAATATAATTTCAGGAAGTGAATTAAATTTGTAGAAATTTACCTTTCCATAAAAAACACAGTTAGCAAATGAAATCCTGCCAGTTTTTATTGGTTCCCCTTCTTTTGGTTGAGCTATATTGATAGTAACGTCATCAAATAACCTATCCTTTATTTTCTCCAGTTTATGTATTTCAAAAGTTGCCGTTTCTTTCATTTAAATAGTTAAGTATTAATAAAATCGTATAATTTTATTAGTATAAATAGTGCTTGCTTCAAAAAACTCCTTTCCTCATCCTTCAATTCACTTTCAAAGGCATTGAAACATCGACCATGATTTCATGAACCATATTCAGAGAAGAAAGCTGCATTACAAATATAACGCTTTCTTAATTCAATCGAAAACATTATGCTCATTTCCATAGATGGAGATTCCCCTCTACCTGCCCAGCCACCCACCAGAACTTATACTTCGGTACAGGCTGGGTCAGGCGGGCAGGGGAATGACGGGAGTATTTTTGCTGTGTTCCTTTGAATTAATTCTTTGAGCCCTTAGAATCAGACCATTTTTTGATAGTTGACTTTGTGCTCTTTGTGGCTTTGTGGCTTTGTGGCGAAATTATAGCCTTAGCGGCAAAAATACACTTGGCACTTTAGTAGCAATCCCTCAATTCGATTGCACTTCCTGATACAGGGGTTCTTTTTCGTCATCAGCTTCAGAAAAAGCATTTTCTTCTGAGTAAAACTGACTGTACCATTTCCTCATTTTCATGATTGGCCCATCGCCTTTTACCAGCATTGGCTTGCGGGCAAATGTTTTGCGCTCCCAGATATTGATGTCATCGTGAAACTGCACTGCTGCTTCTCCCACAATGTATTTTACGGCCAAGCTGAAATTATTGCGCGGTGCATAAATATGGTCTTCCATACGGACCTTGAGTGTTCCAATTGGGGTGAAAGTTTTCACGATCATCGGGCAGCCAAAACGGGTATCAAAAGCAAATACCAAAAAACCAGGCCCAAAATAGGTCACCTTGGCTTTGCCACCGGCATTCTCTATAAGGGAATTGTCTTTGTTGCGGGCTATTTGCGCATGATCGTAAAAATAGGCCATGTGCTTTTCTTCGCCTTCGCCAAACTCGATGTGCGTCTTGTGGGTTACATGCACAAATTTATTGGCAAAAGGGATGGTCAGTAAATCGTGCACTACATTAAAGTGCGCATAATCGGCTCCATTTTCAGAAAAATCCTGCAAATGGATGCGCAAGGTTTCCTTCGTGCTGCCGTAGTATTTATAAGATTTCAATTCTTCCAGATACCCTTCCGTATCCCAAGTGGGGGCTTTGCCTTCGCTGTGGTACCAAACCAAGATCAGTCCCCAGTTTTCCTTCACTGTCCAGCAATTGGCATTGGTATGTTCTTGATTGTGCCCATTATCCGAATAGGGAATGTGCACGCATTTTCCTTTGGTATTAAAATTCCAGGCATGAAATGGGCAGACCAATGTGTTGTCCTCTACTTTTCCATCGGATAAATTGGCACCCAAATGCGGGCAATATGCATCTACCACGCCCACTTCACCATTTTCAGCGCGAAATACCGCTAATTTTTGCCCAAATGCAGTGATCTCCTTTACTTCTCCTTTTTTTATACTATCGGAGCTGCAAAGGTTGAACCATCCATTGGGAAATGGCGGGGGAAAGGTTTCTGCGCGTTTTGCTTCAAAATCAGGATCGAATTCGTGCTTTTGGCGTTTTTTGGATTTGTCCTTGAAAAGCACCAGGTAAATGAGTGCTGCCAAAGCAAGAAGAATTGCCAGTACTACAATCAAAACTTTTAAAATCATAATATCAATTCGCTTTTTTACGCACAACAAACATATGCATGGGAGTGAAAATATCGAGTTTGCCACCGGCCACCAATCCATCGGCCGCTACCAGCAGTATTTTTTGGGCACGACTTACGCCTTTTTTGGCAATGCCAAATGCTTCCAGTGTTCGGAGCAGATAGTGGGTGAATGTGCGGCTCACTTTGGTATGCTTTATTTGCGACAAAGACCAACCACTCTGAAGGGTTGCGTACCAGGGCATATTGTTTTCAGCATCGTGTTTTGCCAGGTCGATACTCAATTCTTTTTCAAATCCGGCATCATCTATGGCCTGATTGATTTCCTGAATAGTGCTTAGCCTTGTGATGCCATTGCCGTATTCTATCATTTCCTTGGCTTTTACATGTTCGGCATTACTGGGATCGTACTTATCGGTGAGTGCCCATTGATAGAAACAAGCGGTTCCGGCCGGCTTTAGTTTTTGTGAAATCTGCTGGTAAACGCCCAAAATACTGGGGGCATGGCACAAAGCTTCTATCGCATACATTTTATCAAAGCTGTTGTCAGGAAATGGAATATCCATAAAATCTCCTTGCTGTACCTGTAGCAAATCCTTAGCTTCTGATGCCGCATTCAATTCCTTGCAGCGATTTACCTGGTGTTGATTGATGGTAAGTCCGGTGATGTTTGCGCCCGAATATTTGGCAATGTTCCGAGCGGGGCCCATAATACCGCAGCCCACATCCAATACTTTGTCCTTTGGGCCGAGCTTGAGCTGATCGGAAAGGTGATGCTCGTGGCGCAGGATGCTGGCCTGAAAATCCTCTCCTTTTTGGCGGGGTGCAAAATGAAAGGATTGGCCCCAACCGCGCTCGTAAAATTTGGTAATGAGTGTGTAGAAATTATCGGTGACTTTCTGTGCTGCTTTGCTGCGCTTATCGTAGTCCTTTTCCTTAAAAACCTTGTTGTAATCCGAGACTTTCTCGTGCTGGGCAGTTGACATTTTTTGTTGTTGAATTATTTATTGAGCATAATTATAAAAATATTTTAGGGAGTAATCAAATTGACATATTGAAAACCATAAAAATCATGGGGATGTATAGAAAACAAAAAATAGTAAAATTAGCCCTATTTCCTGCCCACTTGCTATTGAAATTCCATTGAAAAGCGATTTTCAAATAGGGTATTAATCTTTCAATTGTTATTACAGGTTAAAAAATTCACTACTTTCATATTTCCAAAACCCATTCTAAATCATGGAATACTTTAAAAAATCAGCGCCCAATAAAACCGCTTTTATTACCGGAGCTGCTTCTGGCCTGGGCAGGGCATTGACCTTGGAATTAGCTGCCCAGAATTGGACCATCGGAATTTGCGATCTCAACACAAATGGACTAAAAGAAACACAGGAACTTGCCGAGCAATCGGGAGGGAAAATACAGTCCTATTCCTTAAACATTACCGACTCTACCAGATTTCAAGAAATTTGCTCCGATTTTCTTGCAAAAACAAACAGTATAGATGTATTGATAAACAATGCGGGCATTGGTGCCTCTGGAAAGACAGATGAACTGAGTATTGAGTATTGGAACAAAGTCATAGGCATCAACCAAATGGCTGTGGTTTTTGGCTGTAAATTTTTTATTCCGCAAATGAAAAAACAAGGTTCGGGCACCATTATCAATATTGCAAGTGCGGCCGCATTTTCAAGTGCTGCAGGAATGGGTCCCTACAATGTGAGCAAAGCAGCGGTGCTTTCACTTTCAGAAACCTTACATGCTGAACTAAAAGATGAAAACATCAGTGTATCAGTGGTAATGCCTACGTTTTTCAAAACCAATATCATGCAAGATGTAAGTACCGATAGCGAAGGAAGAAGATTAGGGGAGCTGATGATTGCTACTTCGGGGCTGGAACCAGATGCAGTGGCGCGTACTATCCTGAAAGCAGCCAGCAAAAAACAGTTTTATATTATCCTGCCCTGGAAATCCAAAATGCTATACATAGCCAAAAGATGGATGCCCGGCTTAATGCTGAAAATCAATGCGATGCTCTACCGAAAAAGGGAAAAGCTGGAAAAAATGCTGGAAAAGAAATATCAAAAGCAGCAAGCTGAAAAATAGTGAATATTTTAGAACCTTCTAATAAAAAACTTTAATTTAGAGTAATTAAATTCAAATATCATGCTTAGAAAACTCGTTGTAATTTTTTTATTTTCTTTCTTGAGTATTGTTTCTCAATCTCAAAATATCTACTTGAATTTCACGGATGGAACCACTGCTCAATTTGCTTTGAGCAATGTTAAGAATATCACTTTCTCAGGTAACGATATGAACCTGAACTTAAATGATGGAAGTACCGAGAGTTGGAATGTTTTGCAAATAGAAAGATACAGTTATAAGCAATTTACTTCTGTGAATGAATTCAATTCTGCTTTTAAGGATTTTGAGGTGTTTCCAAACCCAGTCCAAAGTCAGTTGAACCTCAGTTATTCCACTGATGAAGTGGGTAAGATGAACATTGAATTACTGGATGTTACAGGTAAAATCATTTACCAAAAAGAGCATTTTAACCATAGTTCTGGAAACCACCAATTATCAATAGATGTATCAGGTGAGGTATTCAGCTCTGGTATTTATTTCTGCAAAATCTCTACACAAAATTCTTCATTAACGAAAAAGATCATTAAGCAATAAATCATTAATATTATGAAAAAATTATTCTTTTTAACAGCCCTTTTATTTTCTATTTCCGCAATTGCCCAAACCAATATGACCATTCATTTGAGCAACGGTACTACTGAAACTTTTTCGCTTAGCAATATTGACAGTATTACCTACAGCAATACTGCACCACCCTCCTATACAGTTGGAGATACAGGACAAGCGGGCATTATTTTTTACGACAAAGGATCTTACAGCAATGGCTGGCGCTATTTAGAGGTTTATCCCGACTATATGAATCAGTCTTTATGGGGATGTTCTGGTCAGTCGATTAGCGGTACATCTGATGCAATCGGTACTGGACAGGCAAACACAACTGCTATATTAAATGGCTGTGCAACACCTGGAATTGCAGCTAGAGTTGTTGATAATTTTTTCACAAATATAAATGGCGTGAATTACGATGATTGGTTTTTGCCTTCTGTAGAAGAGTTAAACATGTTATATTTATCATACAATTCTAGTCAGTTAAACTATTCATTTTTAATGAATGGCAACCAGAGTATATGGAGCTCAACTCAAAGTTCCACTTCACCTTCTAATAGTGCTTGGTTGATCTCAATGACCGGTGGTAATTACTTTGAAGATTTTAAATCTACTAACGCTTATGCAACACTCGCAGTAAGAAAATTTTGATTTTTGGAATATTTTTAGAAAAAACAACTTCTACCATCAAAGTAAAATGTCTGAATTTAAAAAGTCTATGGAGAGTTATATGATTGTAAAAAATTCTGTAAAATGACTGTAAAAACAAAAAGGGTAAACAAAAGACTGATAAAATCAGCGAGAACTGATTCTAAAAGAATTCATATTACACCCCGAACAAATGGTTGGGCAGTAAGAAAAGAAGGTAATTTTCATGCAACAAGAGTATTGGAAACACAACAAAAAGCTATAGATTTTGCTGAAAAATGGGTGAAATCAGGAAATGCAAGTTCTATTATTGTTCACACTAAGGATGGTAATTTTAGAACCTCAAAATAAAATGGATGATCATTTAGTTATCCAGTAAAACACACTTTCATTTTGCATTCCCCACTTGCCCTACTTGCGCGCATTTGCAGCATAGCAAGGCGTATAGCGAATGCGTGCAATTTAAGACGAATTCTCATCCAACTATCATTTGATCCCAAACAAACTGCCGCAAGGTATCTTGTGGCAACTAAAAACAAGTTAGTAACTTGGTTTATTGGTTGCTTGATTTTTGTATATTTGAAAGTATGGGCAAGGTAAATCACAGAAAAAAACTAATCGATAAAATAAAAAACATTGATGATGAAGAGGTTATCGATGAAATTTATCGTTTTTTGGAAATCAGCTTTGACGATACTGTTTATCAATTGAATGATGAGCAAAGAAAAGAAATAGAACAGGCCAGAGCAGAAATCAAGGCTGGTAAAGGCATATCATCTGAAGAAGTAAATAAAGAAATAGATGAATGGCTAAAGAAGTAATTTGGTCACCTCTTGCAAAAAGAAAACGGAATGAAATTCTCGAATATTGGGTCGAGAAAAATAAGTCAAACCATTATAGCATTAGCTTGAATAATCTCTTCAAATCAGCCGAGCAATTAATTTCGATATACCCAAGTATTGGAAAGCTTTCAGATGATGGAAATGCAAGGTTTAAAATCGTTCGGGATTACTTAATGTTTTACGAGCAAGCAGGGAATAAAATATACATATTGACAATATGGGATAGCCGACAAGACCCTGAAAATCTCACATTGAGTAAGAAAGCGAAACAGAAATGACATCTTTCCAACAAAATTGGAATTAACACTAAAATCTCCCCAAGCTTCATTTTGCATTCCACCTTATTTTTCTTTGCTTTTGCACGAAACTTTTTGCTTGGCTTTGTGTTAGACAATCGATGTTATTTAGATTTATTCTAAGTAATTGTTTAACTTTGCCATAGCGCATTAAAACAAAGGAAATGTCAGAATCAGAAGACCTGAAAATTATAGATGAAGTAACCGGAGGAAAGTATAAATATGGCTTCAGTAGCGACTTTGATGCCGATAGTGCTCCAAAGGGATTGACAGAGGAAACCATTCACTTTATTTCTGCCAAAAAGAATGAACCCGAATGGATGTTGGAATATCGCCTGAAAGCTTATAAAGCCTGGCTAAAAATGAAGGAACCCAGTTGGGCCCATTTGCACCACCCTCCCATCGACTACCAGAATATGATTTATTATTCTGCGCCCAAACCCAAGAAAAAATTGGACAGCCTTGACGAGGTAGATCCTGAATTGAGAGCTACTTTCGACAAATTGGGAATTTCCCTGCAAGAGCAAAAAAGATTAACGGGCGTAGCCGTAGATGCTGTGATGGATTCCGTTTCGGTAGCGACTACCTACAAAAAAGAATTGTCTAAAAAAGGGATAATTTTCTGCTCATTTAGCGAGGCCGTGCACAATCACCCCGAATTGGTCAAAAAATATTTGGGTTCAGTTGTGCCAGTAAGGGATAATTATTTCGCAGCACTGAATGCAGCCGTTTTTTCCGATGGCTCATTTGTGTATATTCCCAAAGGCGTGCGCTGCCCTATGGAATTGTCCACCTATTTTAGGATCAATGCGGAAAATACCGGGCAGTTTGAGCGCACATTGATTGTGGCCGAAGAAGGCAGTTATGTAAGTTATCTGGAAGGCTGCACCGCTCCCATGCGCGATGAAAACCAATTGCACGCTGCAGTAGTAGAATTGGTAGCTCAGGAAAATGCGGAAATTAAATACTCCACCGTTCAGAACTGGTACCCCGGTGATGAAAATGGAAAAGGCGGTATTTACAATTTTGTAACCAAAAGAGGCATTTGCAATGGCGCAAATTCAAAAATCTCTTGGACACAAGTTGAAACCGGTTCTGCCATTACCTGGAAATATCCCAGCGTAATCCTCAAAGGCGACAATTCCATTGGAGAATTTTACTCGGTGGCCGTAACCAATAATTACCAACAAGCCGATACCGGAACCAAAATGTTGCATATTGGCAAAAACACCAAAAGCAGAATTGTATCAAAAGGTATATCTGCCGGAAAAAGCCAAAACAGTTATCGCGGATTGGTACGGATGAACAAAACAGCCGATAAAGCCTATAATTTCTCCCAATGCGATTCGCTCCTGATTGGAGAAACATGCGGTGCGCATACTTTTCCTTATTTGGAAATTGAAAATAAAACCGCTCAAGTAGAACACGAAGCCACAACTTCCAAAATTGGCGAGGACATCATGTTCTATTGCAATCAAAGAGGCTTGGATCCAGAAGTGGCCATGAATTTGATCATCAATGGCTATTGCAAGGAAGTATTTAAAAAACTACCGATGGAATTTGCCGCTGAGGCCCAAAAATTATTGGAAGTGAGCTTGGAAGGTTCGGTTGGATAATCAGTAAAAATGAAAAGCTAAATTGAAGTTCAATAGCAGTTTGATAAATTTTAGAATTATTTAGATTTTAGTAATTAAAATTTAGAGTTTAAAATAAAATAAATGTTAAAAGTTAAAAACCTAAGTGTAGAAATAGAGGGCAAGGAAATCCTAAAAGATTTCAACCTAGAAATAAACCCAGGTGAAGTACATGCCATAATGGGTCCAAATGGAGCCGGGAAAAGTACCTTGGCTTCCGTATTGGCAGGAAGGGAAGGCTATGAAGTTACCAAAGGAGAAATCATTTACAATGGCAAAAACCTATTGGAGTGGGATCCTGAAATCCGTGCCAAGGAAGGCGTATTCCTGGCATTTCAATATCCGGTAGAAATCCCGGGCGTATCCATGGCCAATTTTATGAAAGCTTCTGTAAACGAAACCAGGAAATACAGAGGGCAAGAGCCGTTGAATGCAGCGCAGTTTTTGAAAACCATGCGCGAAAAAATGAAATCTGTTGAAATTGACGACAAGTTGATTTCCCGTGCCGTAAATGAAGGATTTTCCGGAGGAGAGAAAAAGAAAAACGAAATTTTCCAAATGGCCATGCTTGATCCTACATTAGCCGTTTTAGATGAAACCGATTCGGGCTTGGATATCGATGCATTGCGCATTGTATCAGATGGAGTGAACAAGTTGAGAAATGAAAATCGCTCGTTTATCGTAATTACGCACTACCAGCGATTGCTCGATTATATAGTGCCGGATTTTGTGCATGTATTGGCAGAAGGAAAAATTGTAAAAACCGGAGACAAATCACTCGCCCTGGAATTGGAAGAGAAAGGATACGATTGGATCAGAACTGAAACAGCCGTTTAAAATTATTTATGAAAACTGATATCAGCATATACAAAACAGCTTTCGAAAATCAAGTGAATGCCCTAAATGGCAGCCTCAATGAGGCCTTTAAGGAAAAGAAAAAAAACGCACTTGAAGATTTTGAGAAAACAGGATTGCCCAGCTCTAAAGTAGAAAGCTGGAAATACAGCAATCTTGCAGCTTGGACCAAAGGCAATTTCACACCTGTTGAAGATATTCCGGTTTCCAATCCAAAAATACAATCGCCTGTTTTGGGCATGAAAAAGGTGAACTTGATTGTATTGAGCAATGGAAACATCAATCAAGAAGCTTCTAAAATCATTGACCAAAACCTGATTTTAAGTTCGGTTCAAGAAGAATTGAAAAGCAGTGAGGGAAAAGCTTTTATTGAAAAATACATTGATTCCATCGAGAATCACGAAACAGAGCCACTGCATTTATTGAATACAGCTTTTCTAAAAGATGCCCTCTTTTTGAAAATAAAAGCAGGGAAAATCATAGAGCATCCCGTTGTCATAGTCCATCATTTTGATGCCATCCCCGAAAATGGAATTGTCCAAAATAGGAGCATTATAGATGTTGGGGAAAATGCGCAAGTGAAATTTGCAGAATATTTTGAAAGTAAAAATGCGGCTACTTTTCTTTACAACGATTTGCAGGAAATTTTCGTAAATGCCAGTGCCAGGGTAGAATGGTACAGATTGGAAAATGAAAATTGCCCGGGCATTCATGTGCAATCGCAAAAAGTAAAACAGGAAAAAAACAGTTATTTCAAATCCTGGTCATTTATCAAGGATGTGCAAAAATTGCGAAACAATACCTATGTGCAGTTGACAGGGCCTTTTGCAGAAACAAATATTTATGGTTTGTCTTTCCAAAATGGGAAAAGCCATGCCGACAATCACATATTGGTAGATCATGCGGTGGAAGATTGCCAAAGCAACCAATTGTTCAAGGGTACTTACAATGACAATTCCACAGCGGTTTTCAATGGAAAAGTATTGGTAAGGAAAGATGCGCAGCGCACCAATGCCTTTCAATCCAACAAAAACCTATTGCTTTCAGAAAAGGCGACTATCAACAGCAAACCTGAATTGGAAATATATGCCGATGATGTAAAATGCAGTCACGGTGCCACAACAGGTCAGATGAATGAAGACCAACTCTTTTACCTGCAAGCCAGGGGCATTGAAAAGGAAAAAGCAAAAGCCATTTTAAATCAAGCATTTTTGAGTGAAGTTCTGGATTATATCAGTATCCCGGAATTGAAAAATCACTTGAAGGATTACTTTAATCAGTGCTTTGAAACTGCTTAAAAACACAAAATGAGTACAGATACATTGACAAAAACTACAGCTTTCAATATTGAGGAAGTAAGAGCGGAATTTCCAATTCTAAAAGAAAAGATAAATGGAAAGCCACTGGTGTATTTTGACAATGGAGCGACTTCCCAAAAACCCATTCAGGTAATTGAGGCCATCAATGAATATTACAGCACCTACAATAGCAATATTCACAGGGGCGTACATTATTTAAGCCAAAAAGCCACCGATGCATATGAGGCTGCCAGACAAAAATTGGCTGATTTCATCAATGCGCCCGATTCAAAACTGATCAATTTCACCAAGGGAACTACGGAGGGAATCAATTTGGTGGCGCACAGCTATGCCCAGGAATTTTTAAAACCGGGCGATGAAATTGTCATCAGTACAATGGAGCACCATTCCAATATTGTGCCCTGGCAAATTGCCGCTGAAAAAACAGGCGCTACATTGCGCATTTTGCCCATTCACGACAGTGGGGAAATCATATTGGAAGAAGCCTCCAAAATCATCAATGACAAGACGGCAATCCTTGCTGTATCTTATGTCTCCAATGCAATGGGAATTATCAATCCCGTAGAGGAGCTGATACAAATGGCCAAAAAACACGGAGCAATTACTTTACTTGATGGCGCACAAGCTGTACCTCATTTAAAGGTAGATGTGCAAAAACTGGATTGTGATTTCTTTGCTTTTTCAGGACATAAAATGTTTGGACCAACTGGCACAGGCGTTTTGTACGGAAAAGAAGATTTGCTCAATAAAATGACACCCTACCAAGGCGGTGGCGAAATGATAAAAGAAGTGCGCTTTGAAAAAACTACTTTTAATGAGCTGCCCTATAAATTTGAAGCTGGTACTCCCAATATTGCTGGGGGAATAGGACTGGCAGCAGCCGTAGATTTCATGAATAAATGGGGCATTGAAAATATTGAAGCGCATGAACAAAACCTGTTGCAATATGCGCTGAATCAACTCAATGAAATTGAAGGTTTTAAAAGATATGGCAATTCCATGCATTCTGCCGGATTGGTTTCGTTTTTAATAGACGGAATTCACAGCTACGATATTGGTGTATTGCTCGACAAACAGGGAATTGCCCTCAGAACGGGCCATCATTGTTGTCAGCCGCTGATGAACCGCTTTGGAATTGAAGGTACTTGTAGGGCTTCATTTGCCCTATACAACAGCGAAGAAGAAATAGATTTGTTTGTAGAAGCCTTAAATAGGGCGATAAAAATGTTGAAATAATGCCGCAAGCAATCAAAGACATAGAAGCTGAAATAGTAGAAGAGTTTGGGATGTTTGAAGATCCTATGGATCGCTATGACTATATTATTGATCTGGGAAAGGAAATGCCCGAGTTGGAAGATAAATACAAAACCGATGATCGATTGGTAAAAGGTTGTCAATCAAAAGTTTGGTTGCACGCCTTTGAGGAAAACGGCTTGTTGGAATTAAGGGCGGATAGCAATACTGTGATTACGAAGGGAATTATAGCTTTGCTCCTGCGCGTATTTTCTGGCCAAAAGCCTGAAGATGTAGTCAATGCCGAATTGGAATTCATTGATAAAATTGGTTTAAAGGCGCATTTAAGTCCGCAACGCTCCAATGGGTTGAATGCCATGATCAAGCAAATCAAGCTCTATGCCCTGGCACTGAACGAAAAAGCAAAATTAGAGAATGAGTAAAACAATATCATTTATGGAATTGAAAGACACAATCATTCAAGAATTAAAAACTTGCTACGATCCCGAAATTCCGGTAGATGTATATGAGCTGGGATTGATTTATGAGGTAAATGTAGATCCGGGAAACAATGTAGAGTTAATCATGACATTAACCTCTCCCTCCTGCCCTGTTGCGGAATCACTTCCGGCAGAAATTGAAGAAAAAGTAAAAGGCGTGGAAGGTGTAAATGAAGTAAAACTAGAACTCGTGTTCGATCCACCTTGGGATATGGAAATGATGTCGGAGGAAGCCAAACTTGAACTTGGAATGCTTTAATAAGTGAATAGTTAAAAGTGAATAGTGATAAGTAGTAAGTCATAAGCGACAATCGCTTTTAAAATAAACAAATAATTAAATAACTCAATAAACAGATAAATATGTATCCAGCAGAATTAGTAGAACCCATGAAACAAGAGCTCTCAGGCAATGGCTTTAAGGAATTGCTGAGTGCTGATGATGTAGATAATGCAGTAAAAGCAAAAGGTACAACCTTGATGGTCGTAAATTCCGTTTGCGGATGTGCTGCCAGAAATGCAAGGCCAGGTGTATTGCAATCTTTGGAAGGGGATAAAAAGCCCGGAAATCTTACCACCGTTTTTGCGGGTGTGGATCAAGAGGCTGTGGCAAAAGCCAGGGAACATATGATTCCATATCCGCCCTCTTCTCCTTCTATTGCATTGTTTAAGGATGGTAAATTGGTGCATTTCCTCGAAAGGCATCATATTGAAGGCAGACCGGCAGAAATGATCGCTGAAAACCTTAAAACAGCTTATCAAGAGTATTGCTGATCACATCGGCAACAGTTATATTCAGCTCTGTCCGAAAAGACAGAGCTGTTTTATTTCAACATATATTCTATGCGAATATTCAAGCTATTAGAGAACAAAATCAGGAAGTTGATGTTTACCTAATAAAAAATGTCAGGTAAAAGCATATTGATCAGGAACTTATCTGTATGATTTATGTTTTAGAAACCGATTCATATTCCGTATATTTGGAGTAGTATTTTTAAAACAAACCCTTATAAAACAAGTGATGAAACATTTTTCTACAGTACTAACGCTTTTATTATTAACTGTTTTTTCTTCAAATTATGAAGCCTCAGCACAAGGTACCTGGGACAATATTTACACTATTCTACAGACTAATTGTAGCACTTCATCTTGTCACGGTACAGGCTCCCCTCATGGTGATTTTTTTGTAGATAATAGCAAATCTGTTCTTTACGATTCACTTATAAATGCAAAAATATTCAATAATCACGCAAGGGATAGTGTTAACAATAAACTGATCTACCCCGGTGACCCAGCAAGAAGTTTCCTTTTAAGAAAAATAGCACACTGCATGGATGGTGATTTGTTATTGCATCCTGACGAAAATGCCCCCATGCCGGAAAACCGTCCAGCACTTCCAGACTCTACTGTTGAAATGATTCGTCAATGGATACTTTATGGAGCTGAAGAAAGTGGAAAGATTCATAATGAAGAATTAATATCGGAATACTATGCCAATCCTAAAGATCATGTTAAACGCTTGTACCCACTGGCACCACCTAGGGAATGTGAAGGTTTCCAAATTCACTTGGGACCTATATTCTTAAAACCAAATGAGGAAGTGGAATATTTTGTTCCCTATGATCTTGGGGTAGATGATGACCTGGAGGTTACAAAGCTGGAAGTGAAAATGAATACGGAATCCCATCATTTTATCCTCTATAGCCTGGATTCTGCAAATGCACAAAACAAACCGAAAGGATTAAGAGAACTCGGTGCTGATGCTTTTGGTGGCAGCTTTGTAAACGCCTGGCAAAATGATGCTGAATACGAATTACCAAATGGAACGGCTTTCTTTTGGAAAAAAGACAAGGTGCTTGACCTGAATTATCACATATACAACTACAACAGCGATAAAATTCTTCCCGCTGAAGTATACCTAAATGTATATACACAGCCAAAGGGAACCGCTGAGAAAGAGATGAAATCTACACTGATCACAATAGACCCAATCACTAGTCTCTATATCCCTCCTTCCGATCCCAATGATCCCCCTGAGAAAGTCACAGCAACTTTTACAGAAGAAGTGATTCGAAACAGCTTGGATACCGTCAGCTTATTCATGCTTTCCACACATACACATTCCTGGGGAGCTGGTTATGATATTTTTAGAAGAGATCCTGCGGCTCCTCAGAAAAAAGGGCAAATGCTTTACGATGGAAATTTTGATTACATAAAACAGGAGTCTGTACAAAAATACAACTGGGAACACCCACCCATAAGGTTTTTTGAACCTTTGATGCCGATAGACATGAACCTCGGACTAGTGCATGAAGCAAGATATACAAGCTTAAACGCACATAACAAAGAACCACAGGGTTATATCCCAACGTTGGGAAATGTTCCCTGGACTTCCTGGAGTTTTGAAACTACAGGTGAAATGATGTTGATCTATATGCAATACGTTGACGGTACATATGAAGTCCCACATAATCCTTTAGCTACGGCTCAGTGTGATGCAAGTGAGCCTTTCCCTGATGCTGACCCTTGTGATAATTTTATACCTGAAGATACCACAGGTATTTATGATATTGCATTAGATGAAGAATCAGTAAAAGTATATCCTAATCCTTTCCAGGGAAGCACCAATATTGTTGTAGATATGCCTCAGCAAGCAGACTTGAATATCGAAGTGTATGATATGCTTGGAAAAAGAGTGGAAATACTTGCAAGCGGAACACACCAAAGCGGAGAGCACCGCTTTAGCTTCAATTCCAAAAATGCTTCTTCTAACGGCATTTACTTTGTGAGAGTTACCATGAACGATAAATCTTTGACTAAGAAATTGATTGAAATGCAATAAAATATTGTGTAATCAACTATAAAAAATGCGGAACTTAAAAATTCCGCATTTTTTTTTGCTTTAACAAACAATTGAGCAAACTGTCTGACGGTTTTTAACTTAATAGCATTATGTTTTACACAAAGGTTTAGAGCTTGTTAAGCGACATAAGTCCTGTAAATACACTAACCGTCTGACAGTTTCTGAAATAGAACACTTATCTATCTGACAATTTTTAGCTATAAACACTTTATTATGGTAATCAAATTCCTATAAAACGGCTTGTACTTGCTAAAGAGACAACATTGTTTCTATATTAAAACCCTTTAGGGTATATGCTTAGCATATATAGCAAAACAAGGTCAGCAATAGTGTAAGTTTCAGATTTTTTTAGGAATTTAAGCTAAAAATAAACTGGCTCAGTTCCCAAATACTTTTCTATAATCGGCTGATAATAGGATTTGAGTTGCGCTATATCAAAAGTATCCTGCGATTTGGTATAGAGGTCATATTTATTAAAATCCCTGACCCACTCCAGGTATTGCTCATCTTTTTCATTCATTAAATGTCGGTAACTGCCTTCTGTATGCCAGGGATAAAAAGAATGATAGCGAATCATAATCATTCCCGGCTCGGGAATTTCACAGGCTTTGTGCTGCTTTAATACCCAGTAAAAATATTCGTCATGCCCCCAGGCTTTCCAGCAATTGTCTATTCCGCAGTTTTCCAGGTAAATACCAAGCTCAGAATTGTATGCTGGGTTTTGCATGTCCGGATTTTCCTTATTGTATTCCGGGTAAACACAGGAATCGGGCAAAGCGCAACCCACAAGAAATATATCACCCACAAGTCCCCATTGTTCCTTAATTGAGGTGCCGTCTTGATCACAACCCTTTACAAATAAGATCTTTCCCAGGTCATGGATTAAACCAACCAATTGCATCCAATCAGGACGCCCGTCTTTGCGAATGGCTTCAGCAGTTTGGAACAAATGCAGGGCATTGGGCAAATTGATATCAGGATCACTCAGATCAACAAATTCATTCAGCTTCTCAATGGCATCCCAAATATGCATGGGGCGGTCAAAAGTGAGGTATTTCTTATGCATACACTGCACATAACCCAGGGTTTGGCGGCTACGCATTTTTCTGTAATTGTCCCTGATAGCCGCCATAATTTCCTGCTCGCCAGTGCTGTAATTCCTAAAAACTTTACCTGTGTTTTGTTTTGAAATTTCCATAAAAGATCAATAAAAAATAACATAAAGCGTAAGTGTAGCTAAAAAAACCAAGACACTCCACACTTTTACAAAAAGTGATGTTTTAAAATTCAAATGTTCTTTTCTTTCTGGCATCACTATAGTTTTAGTATTGGGCCAAATACTGCTTACAATTATAATATACAGCGAAATAATTACAAAGGTAATGGCCATGTAGTGCAAAAAAGCAATTTTTTCACCAGCAGGTAAAAATTCATCCATAATCAGACAGCCTGCATAAACAGGAATATTGAGCAGCATACCGCCAATTGCAGCTGGAGGACTTACTTTCTTCCATAAAATACCAAATACAAAAGCCGCTACAATTCCGGGCTGAATCAATCCCCAGAACTTTTGAATATAATCGTAAAGACTGCCAAAACCACCAATTACGGGCGCCCATAAACAGGCTGCCAATACCAAAACTAGTGTAACAATACGACCTGTTCGCACAATATTGCGGTTCTTGGCTTCCGGGTTTATATAAGTCTTGTAAATATCCAGGGTGAAAATTGCAGCAGCAGAGTTTAACAGCGAATCCATAGTGCTCAATACCGCTCCAAAAAGTGCGGCAAACATAACTCCAAAAAGACCGGAAGGCAATAGATTTTTCAGCAATACAGGATAAGCTGCATCAGCTATCTCTATCTGATCGGCATAAAGCTGATAAGCCATAATACCCGGAAAAACCACAATGAATGGAATCAGGAGTTTTAAGGTCGCTCCAAAAAGAATGCCTTTCTGCCCCTCATCAATGCTTTTTGCACCCAGTGTCCGCTGTGTAATAAACTGGTTCAAACCCCAATAAAAAATATTGGGCAACCACAAGCCTCCAATAAACACAGCTACCCAGGGCATTTCTGGATGATCCCAGGGCAGGACAGTATGGAGTTTGTCCTCAGAATTTGCCACAAAACTTTCCCAACCTCCTACTGCTTCAAATCCGAGAAACAACACCACCAAACCACCAATCATAAGTGTAGTTCCCTGGATTAAATCCGACCAGACAACTGCCTTTAAGCCTCCATAAGCCGTATAAAGACCGGAAATCACACCGATTAGCCAAACACCTTTTACAATAGGAAAATCAAAAATAGAATATAAGGCCAGGGCACCTGAATACAATACCGTTGCCAAAGTCACCATCACATAAAACACCATCATAAAAACGGCCATAATGGTTCGGGCAGTTCTATTGTAGCGATATTCCAGGTATTCGGGAATGGTATAAATACCAATTTTGAGAAAGCGTGGCAAAAAAAACAAAGCCACCAAAATAAGCGTGATAGCGGCCATCCATTCATAGCTTGCTATGGCTAAACCAAGGCTATAGCCTTTGCCAGACATGCCGACAAAATGTTCAGAGGAAATATTCGAGGCTATAAGAGAAAGTCCAATCAGCCACCAACTCAACTTCCGACCTGCCAGAAAATAGTCTTGTGAATTGTCTTCCTTGCGCCCGGCATAGAGCGATACAACAATAACCAGTACAATAAATCCAACAAAACAAACTAGGTCTAAAGTATTCAGCTCCATGCAGTCACAACTCTTAAAAAGCTGCAATTTATTATTTAATCTGCAAAGAATTGAAATTATAGAGGAAAGTAATCTTCAGAACTCTATTTATCCCGCTTAAAGGCACCGCTTCTCCATGCATCTATAAATTGTGACCAGGCAAGCGGGTTGAAAATATTCATTGGCGGAACCTGACCGGCATAGCTGTATTTGTATGCTTCATTGCGCAAATAAAAATCCTGGTTTTCATCGGCATCATAGGCCATAATATCACCCAGCTCTTTCATGCGCTCCTGATCGAGGTTTTTACGTGCTCTTTCCCAGTCATCATCTGAGATATTAAGCGAAAGAAATGCCTGGCGAAATTGCTCCGGTGTAGGCCAGGGATTGATTACTGTTTCTGGCAAATAAATAGTATCCCTGCTCAAAAGCTCGATAACAGAATATTTTGTATCGCTCAATGTATCTGGAATCACATAAACATTTGGCAAAAATCCCAGCGCACTAAAGCGAATGGAATCACCAGCATTGGCCACAAGCGAAAAGAAACCCTGATGATTGGCTATCGTTCCGTTTCCCGTTCCTTTGATCAAAACACTTGCATAAGGAATACCCTGCAAACTGTCACTTGTCAAAACCACTCCTGAGAACTGTATGACTTGTTTTTTTTTCTTTTGTGCAAAAAGCTCAAATGTTGAAAATCCGATCAATATTATTAAAGCAAGTGTTGTAATTTTCATAGTGTTGTTATCCTCCCAGTACCTGTGTTACAAAAACCTTGGGCAATTTGTTCGTTTCAACATTCACAAAATCAATCAATGCTGCAACACCTACCCATGTATAATCTTTGTTTAAAATATTCTGCCGATGTTGTGGCGATCGCACCCATTTGGCAACAATAGTTTTAGCCAGTTCACGATAAGTCTTTGGCACGATTAAGCCCTTAACTTCCTGATTATCGCCATAGTAGAAATCATTTTTACCATCCGGTTTTTGATCATACCAATACGGGCTTTTTTCATTGTAGTGATGAATAAAATCACGTGCCAGGTTTTCAGCCATATTGCGTCCTTCAAAACCCAGAAAACCAAGCCTGTCCACCACTGTTTTAAATTTGCGCTGATGTGGATTTTCATGTCCATAAAATCTTTTATTCACCATTTGCAGCGTATGGTACACAGCAGCATCTCTCAAAATCTGTCTGAATTCAAGGGCGGGTAAACCCTTGGAGTTTCTGTATTTATTGGTGTACATTACTATACAAACATTCAAAACAGTGTAATCCATTTCAGTATAGTCAATCTCCCTGTTGAACACCGGTAAGGACTCAAAATTTTCAATATTCAAATCTTTATAAACCTCATCAGAATAAGCTCCCGGTAAGGCATTGTATGCTTTAATTTGCTCCGCAGGAGGAGCATCAGGGTCAGATACCCTTACATCTACTACTTCATTATCTTGAATAAGAAATACAGGGAATAATAAAAAAAGAAATGTCAGGGCTTGAAGCATACAGAAATACTATTTTTTTGAGCAACTAATTTTGAACAGCCACCAATTTACAAAATTATAAAATTATGGGAGATGTGTACCTAATAACCAGAATTGAGATAATTAACGCTAAAAAACATAAAATCAACATAAAAAACTACATTCCCAACCAACTTAATTAAATGTTCAAATGTTAGCAGATTAAAGCTTGTAAATCCTAAAAAATCTGACTGCTGAATCGTAATTTTGCATGAATTTTTAAACAAAAAAATTCCCAGGTGAAAATCAATCTTAACGCTAGCGAAAAGTTTGTCAATAGACATATTGGCCCTAATAAAGAAGAGACTCAAAAAATACTGAATGTTATTGGAGTTGATTCTATTGATCAATTAATTGAAGAAACAATTCCTGCCTCTATTCGCTTAGAAGGTGAATGGGATTTACCAGAAAGTATAAGCGAGTATGAATTTCTAAGAGAGACCAAAGAAAAAGCTGCTAAAAACCAGGTTTTCAAATCATACATTGGTATGGGGTATTATAACACCTTCACCCCTACTGTTATTCAGCGCAATATTTTTGAAAACCCGGGTTGGTACACCCAATATACCCCTTACCAGGCAGAAATTGCCCAGGGTAGATTAGAAGCACTGATCAATTACCAGACAATGGTGAGTGAGCTCACAGCATTGCCTATTGCCAATGCTTCCTTACTGGACGAAGGTACTGCTGCTGCCGAGGCCATGAGTATGTTTTTCGGACAGCGCAATAAAAGAAAAACTGAAGCCCCTAAATTTTTTGTTGCTGAAAATTGCCTGCCACAAACCATTGAAGTGCTAAAAAGCAGAGCCCGCTTTCTGGAAATTGAGCTGGTGATAGATGCCGTGGAAAATGTTAATCCTGACGAAACATTTTTTGGAGCGCTCTTGCAATACCCCGATCAGGAAGGGGCTATTTTCAACTACAATGACTGGATTGCAGCTGCAAAAGAAAAAGGCGTATATATTGTAATGGCAACAGATTTAATGAGCCTCACACTACTCACAGCTCCGGGTGAATTAGGTGCAGATGTGGCAGTTGGAAACACACAACGATTTGGGGTTCCTATGGGATTTGGCGGCCCTCATGCTGCTTTTTTTGCCACTACAGAAGATTTTAAACGGCTCGTCCCCGGTAGAATTATAGGCGTTTCTATAGATGCAAATGACAATCCTGCGTACAGAATGGCATTGCAAACAAGAGAGCAGCATATTCGCAGGGAAAAAGCCACTTCCAATATTTGTACTGCACAAGCATTGCTCGCAATTATGGCCGGTATGTATGCAGTTTTTCACGGGCCTGAAGGGTTGAAAAAAACAGCATTAAAAATTCATGGCCTTGCGCGTGAACTCGAAAGACAATTAAAAGCACTCGGTCTTAGTCAGAAAAACGAAGCCTATTTCGACACCCTAAAGATCAAAACCAGTAAAGGCGAACAAGAAAAAATACAAAAGACAGCAGTAAACAATAAAGTAAACTTCAGGTATTTTCAGGATGGAAGTATTGCTATAGCTATTGATGAAACTACTCTTCCAGTAGATATCGATCAAATTGTTTCTGTTTTTTCAAATGCATTGGGCAATGATTCCTCTGATGCAAAAACTGCCAATGAATTAGAGATCACCCTGGATTGGCAAAATTCCCTGATACGCAACAGCAATTATCTCACTCAGCCTATTTTTAACAATTATCATTCGGAAAGTCAGCTTTTGCGCTATATTAAATCTCTGGAAAATAAAGACCTCTCACTTACACATTCTATGATAGCACTTGGCAGCTGCACTATGAAACTCAATGCCACAACTCAGCTTATACCTGTTAGCTGGCCTGAATTTGCTGCCCTGCACCCTTTTGTGCCAAAAGATCAGGCATTGGGCTATTACGAGATAATAGAAGAACTGGAAAAATACCTCAATACCATTACCGGATTTGATGCCACTTCCCTGCAGCCCAACTCCGGTGCCCAGGGGGAATATGCAGGCCTCCTGATCATAAGGGCTTTTCAGGAATCAAAAGGTGAAGGACAGCGCAATATCGTTTTAATTCCCTCTTCTGCACATGGTACCAATCCTGCAAGTGCAGTAATGGCAGGTATGAAAGTGGTAGTGGTAAAATGCGATGAAAACGGCAATATTGACCTTGATGACCTTAAAGTTAAAGCTGAAAAATACACAGAAAACCTCAGCGCGCTGATGATCACTTATCCAAGCACACATGGGGTTTTTGAAGAGCATGTAAAGGAAGTATGTGCAAGTATTCACGAAAATGGCGGACAGGTGTACATGGATGGGGCCAATATGAATGCACAGGTTGGATTGACCAATCCATCAATTATCGGTGCGGATGTATGCCACCTCAATTTGCACAAAACATTTGCCATACCTCATGGCGGTGGCGGTCCGGGCATGGGGCCAATATGCGTGAAGGCGCATCTCGCTCCTTTTTTACCCGGGCATCACCTAGTTAAAACAGGAGGAGAACAGGCTATTAATGCCATTTCTTCTGCGCCTTTCAGCAGTGCAAGTATTTTACTGATATCTTATGCCTATATAAAACTATTGGGCAAAGGCGGTTTAAAATCTGCTACTGAATATGCCATTCTAAATGCCAACTATATCAAAAGTCGGCTTCAGGACAGCTATGATATACTTTATACCGGTAAAAATAACCGGGTAGCACATGAGTTGATCGTGGATTTCAGAAAATTGAAAAAATCAGCACAAATAGAAGTGGAAGATGTAGCTAAAAGGTTAGTTGATTATGGTTTTCATGCACCTACAATGTCATTTCCAGTACCCGGAACAATGATGATTGAACCTACAGAAAGTGAAGATCTTGCAGAGTTAGACCGTTTTTGTGAAGCATTTCTTTCCATTAAAGGAGAAATTGAAGCAATAATAACCGGTGAGGCAGACCTGGAAGACAATGTGCTGAAACATGCACCACATACCTGTGAAGTAATTACCGCCAATGCCTGGAAACACAAATATGCCCGTGAAAAAGCAGCCTATCCACTGCCCTTTGTGCGCGATAAAAAATTCTGGACTCCTGTTGGTAGAATCAACAATTCACATGGTGATAGAAACCTGATTTGTACTTGCCCGGATATGGAAGCATATATGGAAGAGCATACATCATGAAAATAGTTTTTGCCTATTTTTTGAAGCAATTCCTGTATATTTATAAAACAAACACAACACTCATGAAAAAGCTTATTATCATATTAATGCTCTCTATTTTTTTTAATAGCGACAGCAATGCCCAGACACTTGTAAGAGGCCCCTATTTACAAGTCAATACATCTAACAGTATAGTAGTGCGCTGGGATACAGATTCAACCACTGACAGCAGGGTGTATTATGGCAAAAACCTCAATAATTTAGACATGAATGAGGTACTAAGTGATAAAGTGATCAAACACAAGGTTAAATTGACCAACCTTGAACCCAATACAAAATACTATTACAGTGTTGGTGATTCTTCCGGGATTTTATCTGCTTCGGAAGAAGCACAACATTTTTACACTGCACCAATACCAGGACCGGAATCAACCGACCCTATAAGAATTTGGGCTATAGGTGATTTTGGAAAAGGCAACCAGGGACAAAAGGATGTACGAGATGCCTACCTCAACTATCTTGGAGATTCACTGAGAACAAATGTGTGGCTTTGGTTGGGCGATAATGCCTATGATGATGGCAATGAACAAGAATACAGCGACAAAGTTTTTGATGAAACTATCTACAGCAGTATATTAAAAAACATGCCCTTCTGGCCCTGCCCCGGTAATCACGATTATAATAGTGTTTGTCCTATTATATGTACAGAAAACCCAACTCATCACGAAGGCGTTTATTATAATATTGTAAGCGTACCTGAAGATGGAGAAGCAGGTGGAACACCTTCAGGACTCCCGCTATATTATTCATTCGATTATGGCAATATACATTTTATCTCTTTGAATTCGGAAATAGGCTCTTCAGTAGAAGACTATGACTGGACCGGGATTATGAGTACTGCGGGATGGAATAATTCCCCTATGAAAGCCTGGTTAGAAGAAGATTTGGATCAAAATGAGCAACCCTGGGTGATTGCATTCTGGCATCAAGTTCCATTTTCCAAAGGTTCTCATGATTCTGATGATCAATGGGAATTGTATATGAAAGGCATGCGTGAAAATGTAGTGCCATTGTTGGAAAGCTATGACGTGGATATGATCCTTTGTGGACATAGCCATGTTTATGAGCGCTCCTATATGATAAAAGGATTTTATGGAAGTTCAGGAGATTTTGATTCCTCAGTACATGTGATTAATGGATTAAGTGGCAATCCTGACCTTGGAGAAGAATACATAAAAAATGTTGATCTCGTTGGCGGCAATAATGGAACCATGTATGTGGTTTCCGGAAATGGAGGTAGCAGTACATCCAACCCAGAGTTAAATCATCCAATAATGGCCGCTGCTGATGGCGGATCAAGTGCTTATGGTTCTGTTGTAATTGAAGTTTCAGGCAATCAATTGGATCTGATTTACCTTAAATCTGACAGTACAATTGGAGATAAATTCAGTATAGTAAAAAAAGGCATTCCAACATCTGACGGGGGGGCGATTAGCAATCCTAAAGAACAAAGCAATCTCAATCAATTGAAAGTATTTCCACATCCTTTTACGGATTATGCCAATGTATATTACAGTCTGAATAAAGAAACGGATGTGCAGGTTGAATTGCTTGACATTACCGGCAAAAAAATCAGTACAGTATTTGAAGGAACGCTGCCTGCCGGACCTCAAAACCACTATATCAACTCTAATAGCTTGGGGATATCAAAAGGCATGTACTTGGTTACCGTTAATGATGGCAATGAAACGAAGATTGAAAAAATTGTAAAAGTGGAGTAGTTTTTAACCTATAGTTTTATAGCTATTAGGCCTCAATTAGATTTTGATACATCTACATTAAACTTATGTTTTTCCCGTATTGCTTTCATTTCTTTTTTCAAAATATCGGGATGCTTCCAATATTTTTCACTTAACTTCTCGCGAATTTTTCTCATCATTTTAACAGCATCGAATTTTTTAGTCGCTTTCATTACTATTTGATTTTTAAGATTTCTCTTGGCGTTCTAATTTCAATTAAATTGTGACCAAGCTTCAAATTCATCATTAAAATTAACTCAACCTGTTCAAATACATCTGAACTACATTTTCCAGTCCAAAGTAAAGCGCATCACAAATCAATGCATGGCCAATGGAAACTTCTAACAAGCCGGGAATTTGACTTTTAAAGTATTGCAGATTCTTCAAATTCAGATCATGGCCAGCATTTATGCCCAGATTTAGTTCATCACAAAGTAATGCGGCTTCCCTAAAAGCTTTCACAGCCAATTCCCGATCTTTATCGTATGTTGTAGCATAAGGGCCGGTATATAATTCAATTCTGTCAGTTCCTGTATCAACTGCGGCTTCCAGCATTTCAGGAACCGGATCAATAAAAATAGAAACACGGATATTTTGCTCATGCAATTGTGCGATAGTATCCTTCAAAAAACTTTGATGCTGCACCGTATCCCATCCGTGATCGGAAGTCAATTGGTCGCTGGCATCAGGCACAAGTGTGCATTGTTCGGGCTTAACTTCAAGCACCATATTCATAAAGCGCTTTTGGGGGTTGCCCTCAATGTTCAATTCAGTAGTTACAACCTCTTTTAAATCATAAGCATCCCGGTACTTGATATGTCTTTCATCTGGCCGGGGATGAATGGTGATTCCTTCTGCACCAAACCTTTCACAATCTTTGGCAACCTGTACCAAATCTGGCAAATTGCTTCCTCTCGCATTTCTAACCAACGCTACTTTATTGATGTTTACACTTAATCTTGTCATAACGGTTTGTGCTTAATTGAGCTCAATCATCTTTCAACAAATAAAAGCTTTTTTCAAAAGGCTCCAGGTTTTCCAACAATGCTTTTATAAAATCCTTTCCATATACACTGTAAAAATGCATAAAGTTCTCACTGCGTTCCTGCAAATTCCCATTTGGAAATAATGCGTTTTTTACACTGCTGATCTGGTTTTGGGCAATATCAAAATGCTTTTTCTCCGCTCTTAGAATTTTGCTTTCAATATTGCTCAATGCTTTGAGCTGCCCCTGCATAATACTTTCCACACTGGCCCCGAGCGATGGGTCAACTGAAATGGCTTTCTCCTTAATTTTCCCGTAAAGTTTTTCGAACTCGGCTTTTTCACGGTCTAATTCCAGGGGATTATCAGAATGATTTTTAACAAATCGTTTGAGTATTGTGGCCTCATCCAAAAACAACTCTTTGTGTGTAAGCTCTAATTTCTTGATTTTCTTACAGCTACTGCTATTGACTATGGCCAGCATATTGCGCAAAACCAGTATAGGAAAAGGGGTTTCGCAAGCATCAAAAAGCTTTTTCAATTCCATCCAATAGGACAATTCACCCTGCCCTCCAACATAGGCCAGATTGGGCAAAATTTGCTCCTGGTAAAGGGGGCGTAAAAACACATTTGGACTGAAGCGCTGTGGATACTCTTCCATTTCTTGAAACAGATCTACTTCAGAATTCCATTTCGATTTAGTATTCAAAACAGAAAAACCGCTTTCGCTTTTCACAATCCTGTTTCTAACATTGTCCTGATCTATATAGAAAATGTTCAGCTCACGGGGACTCGCCTGGACTTTATAGCCTTTTTCCTCTAATTGCCCAATCTGCGGCAATACATTTTTGGTCACAATTTCATCGTTGATCTCTGTTTTCAATACATGCAGGTATGCTTTCTTCAATACTTCAGCATCCTGGTTAAGTATCAATAAACCTTCTGCGCCAAGCAGCTGATTCATAATGTATTTATAAGCATCAGCAATACTTCGCTTGCCATCATAAGCAGATTTCAAAAGTGTGTTGAGTTCCTCAGCATAAGGCCGATCTCCCAGAATTTCTCCAATTTGCTCCAGAAGGGGTACGAAGCCCTCTGTTTTCATCCGGCCTACAGCTTCACCTTTGTGTTCAAAATCCCATTCAATTTTATTCCCAAACAACTGAATATGGTTGATCTCAGGAAAATCGTGATCTTCAGAGCCCTGCCAGAATACAGGCACAAAATCTTTGTCGGGAAAAGCTTTCTTTAAAGAACGTGAGAGCTTAATTGTAGAAACAGCTTTGTAAATACTGTACAAAGGGCCAGTGAATATATTGGGCTGATGGGCTGTAGTAATTGTAAAAGCATTTTCATTTTTCAGCAAATCAATATTCTGCTTTACAGCATCGCTGCAATCAAAATCATTGTATTGCCGCAGCAGTTCAGTATGTAGGATTTCCCTGTTTTTATAGGCCTTTTCTTTTTCTGCTATAATTTTTTCAAAAGCAGAAAACTCAAAAGGATGGCTGATAAATTCGTTGATATTTTTACTGCCTTTCACATAGTCCCCAATCAAATTATTGAGTATCCCGGCAACTTCATAGGAGATTTCGGTTTTCTGCATTATTCATTTTTTAACACCTTTCCATAAAGGTCGTATTCTTCTGCATCGGTAATTTCAATTTCTGCAAAATCACCAATTCTTACATAGTCATCTTTAGCAGAAACCAGCACTTCATTATCAACTTCGGGAGAATCAAATTCTGTTCTGCCCACAAAATAGCCCCCTTCTTTTCGGTCAAAAAGCACTTTGTATGTTTTTCCAATCTTATTTTGATTGAGCTCAAAGGAAATTTCAGATTGGATTTCCATTAACCGGCTAACGCGATCTTGTTTAACTTCATCAGGCACATCATCTTCCAGATCAAAGGCCCCTGTACTTTCCTCATGTGAATAGGCAAATACACCCAATCGCTCAAATCTTGTCTCCCGCACAAAATCACAGAGGGCCTCAAAGTCAGCCTCAGTTTCACCGGGAAAGCCAACAAGCATTGTAGTTCGAAGTGCAATACGCGGTAATTTATTTCTGATTGCCGTTATCAGCTCTGTCGTATCATCCGCTGTGATCTGTCTTTTCATTTGCGCCAGTACATTGTTGCTGATGTGCTGCAAAGGCATATCCAGGTAATTACAAATCTTGGGATTGCGCGCCATTTCATCAATAATTTCCAGCGGAAATTTATGCGGATAGGCATAATGCAGGCGTATCCATTCTATGCCTTCAACTCCTGAAAGGGCTTGCAGCAATTCTGTAAGTGCGCGTTTTTTGTAAATATCCAGGCCATAATAGGTCAGTTCCTGGGCAATCAACATAATTTCTTTCACGCCTTTTGCAGCCAGTTTTTTGCATTCCGCCACCAGTTCGTCAATAGGTTTGGAAACGTGTTTGCCGCGCATCAGCGGGATGGCACAAAAAGTACAGGTACGATTACAACCTTCCGAAATTTTCAAATACGCATAGTGCATTTCAGTAGTAATCACCCTTTCGCCCAGCAATTCGTGTTTGTAGTCGATATTGAATTTATTGAGCAAAAGCGGCAGCTCCATGGTGCCGAAAAATGCATCTACTTCGGGAATTTCCTTTTCCAGGTCATCTTTGTAGCGCTGCGACAGACAACCTGTAACAAAGAGTTTCTCTATATTTCCTTTTCGCTTTTCTTCCGAATACTGTAAAATGGTATTGACCGATTCTTCTTTGGCCAGATCGATAAAACCGCAGGTATTGATGACAATGATATTGCTGTCCTCTTGATCGCTTTGGTGTACTACATCTACATTATTGGCGCGCAGCTGTCCCATGAAGACTTCGGAATCCACTAGGTTTTTGGAACATCCCAAAGTTATTACATTGACTTTATCCTGCGCAATTTTTCCTGTTTTCAAAATAATTGAGGCTTATGCTTTATTAAAAAGCGAATCAACAAATGCTGACTTATTGAAAAGCTGAAAGTCCTCTTTTTGTTCACCAATACCGATATATTTTACCGGCACTTTAAACTGATCTACAATTCCGAGTACTACGCCACCTTTTGCCGTACCGTCTAATTTTGTAATGGCCAGTGCATTGACCTTTGTAGCAGCAGTAAATTGTTTGGCTTGTTCTATGGCATTTTGACCTGTGGAAGCATCGAGTACCAGCAATATTTCATGCGGAGCATCAGGAATCACTTTCTTCATTACATTGGAAATTTTAGAAAGTTCGTTCATCAAACCGATTTTATTGTGCAATCGACCAGCCGTATCGATCAGTACCACATCTGCATCCTGTGCCTGTGCGGATTTTATACTGTCAAAAGCCACTGAAGCCGGATCTGCTCCCATTCCTTTACTCACAATGGGGACTCCTACCCTTTCCGACCAAATGGTCAACTGATCTACAGCAGCAGCCCGAAAAGTATCAGCAGCACCCATCACCACTTTCTTACCTGCTGATTTAAACTGGTAAGCCAGCTTACCAATCGTAGTGGTTTTGCCAACACCATTTACGCCCACTACCATTATAACATAAGGTTTTTTGGTAAGCACAGTATCAATGTCACTGTGATCTTTGTATCCGTCAATATCCAGAATTTTCTCTACTTCTGCTTTCAGAATATTATTGAGCTCATCCGTACCGAAATATTTATTTTCAGCAACATGCTTTTCAATATTCTCTATAATCTTTACAGTGGTTTGCAAACCAACATCTGATGAGATCAGCACATCTTCCAGTTCATCGAGCACTTCTTCGTCAATGGTGGTCTTGCCGGCCACAGCCTTGGCCATTTTTGAGAAAAAGCTGCTTTTTGTTTTCTCAAGCCCCTTGTCTAATTTTTCTTTTTCTTCCTCTTTATCTTTCGAAAAAAAACCGAATAATGCCATCTTTAGTTAGTTGTGAGTGATGAATAAAATTAAAAAAAGCCCTCCTTGCCTGAAAGAGAGCTTTTTAAAATTGGTCTGAAATATTCAGATTATTTCTGATTCAGAAAATCTTTTACCGTGTCTTTATGCATTACTTTTTGTTTAAAGCTGTATGCTCCGTTTTTGTTTTTCACGGCTTTTACTACTTTGACCATGTTTTTCTCTCCGGAAAATTTACCACGGTCGGTTCTTGCGTTCTTACTTACTTTTCCCATAATTATTTGATTTCTTTATGAAGTGTTTTTTTCTTCAGGTAGGGATTGTATTTCTTCAATTCCATCCTGTCAGGGGTGTTTCTCCTGTTCTTAGTGGTAATATATCTTGAAATACCTGGAACACCACTCTCTTTTTGTTCCATGCATTCTAAAATTACCTGTATTCTGTTACCTTTTGATTTCTTAGCCATTGCTGCTTATTATTTTATATTACTACGATATCACCTTTTTTCTCCAATTCGCGAAGATATTGGTACATGCCTTTTTTATTGATTGCTCTGATCGCCTTAGTAGAAACTTTCAGGGTCATCCACTCATCTGTTTCAGGGATATAAAAGCGTTTTTTCTGCAAATTGGGATAAAATTTACGCTTGATCTTGCGGTTTGATTTCGACACGCGATTGCCGCTAACCGTAGCTTTTCCTGTTAAATCACATATTCTTGCCATTGTTTTCTATTTAATCTTCGCAAAATTTGAACTGCAAAAATCCGCTTTTTTCGGATAAAATCAAAACTTTAATGCAAATTGCTTTGAGAGTTCTTTTTGAAAGTCTGAGATGCTTAACATCTATAAAAGAGAATCAGTTCGAAAATTTAACTCACTCCCCATAAATCAACTCTATAGCTTCCTCAGCCGTTAATCTTTCTTTGCCGTCTTTAATGGCAAGAATAAACGCATCTTCATAACCCATTGCATGTACTTTCTTCAAATAATCCTGGGCAAAATGATGCGCCATAAAATTGCCGCTGAAATAGCGGTAAAAACCATCTTCGAACTTTACTTCCTCTAAGTTGGGCATATCGCTGAAAAGCTTATTGGTTTTGGGTATGGGGTTTTTTACTGCCGCCAACTGCACCGTAAAATAAATATCGAGTTCTCCCTGGGCTTTTACTTGTAGAAAAAGGAATAATACAAAAAGACAAACTATCGAATACTTCATGGTTTTAGAAATTATTACTATAAAGATAATATTTCTACTTGAAAGGATGTCGCTGGGTCCATTCGGCTTGTTTGGAAAGCCTTTTCACCATTGGTTTAAGAAATGTGTTGAAAATACTTTTTCTGTGTTTGGCAAATAAAAAGAGTTGTTCTGGTACAGCACCGGCTGAGCTTTTGATCTCAAGTGCTGTTCGTCCAAAATAAATTTGTGAAAAATCCAGTTCAATCCCGGCTTTTATCAATTCCAAAAGTGTGCGCAGGTATTGATCGTATTTAAACTGATGCTCTCGTTCTATGCCCATAAACCCGGCATACATTTCATTATTCTTTCTGTAAAAAGAGATAAAACCTATTAAACCCTCTGGCGCATAAAACCCAAGGACTTTAAAACTGTCACCATTTCCTTCCATCAATTTCCAAAGATGCTCTACAGGAAGTGTGGTCATTTTAAAGTTGGAGGGCGCCACTACCTGATTGTAAAGTTCCTCCATTTTCCCGATCTGTGCTTGTATCTCCTGGCTGTCCATCCGTTTGGTTTTAACAGCTTTGCCTTTTTTGAAAACTTTCCGCATACGGGTGCGGTACTTGCTTTGCATGGCACCCAGATAATCGTTGAAGCTTTTCCAGGAATCGGGAATAGAGAGTGTCATTGTGGGCTGTACTTCAAATTTCAAATAATCCTTTTGCTGCAAATGCGCGAAATTTGCCAACTCTTTTTTATTGAAATCCTTCCACAGCACCACATCTATATCGAGGCGTTTTTTCAGAAATGTATTCCATTGCCATTGCTCCACTTTTTGCACCCAGTCTGCCATTTTGATTTTTTCTGTATCGCAGACCAGTGAAATATTACCTGTGGTAAAGGCATTGCCCTGCAACAATATTTTCACAGAGAAAGGACGGATAAGGTATTTTAAGATCAATTTTGAAAATTCAGGGATTATTGATTTCAGTCCATCGTAATTAAAATCAAAGCGGTAATTTTTTCCCGAAAAATTAAAAACCTGGAATGTGGCAGCAGCTATCAATCTGCCGACACTGTTATAATACAAAAGCCAGTGTTGCTCAAAATCCTTATCGCAGGTCTCGCCTATCATCTGAAAATAGGCGCGCGACCAAAAAGTATTGCCCCTGGTGAAAGCAGCCTGATACAGTGCTTCTGGAATTGCTTTAAAGTCATCAATATGCTGTATTCCAGCATTGACTTCTGTTTTGATATTTGCTGTCTGTGGAGCTTTCAAGTTTTAAAGAAATATTGATCCCCTGTTTCCGAAAAACTGATATTTCCGGAAGTGAACAAATGCGGATAATGCTTTTGCAATACTTCAATCATATAGGCACGGGGGATATCGTGAAAAATACCGTGATCTTTTAAATAAACCATAAATGCTTTTCCATCGCTGTCGAATTCCTGGAATATAGAATCTTCCTCTCCATCGAATTCCAGAGGTTTTACATTCAAAATCACACAAAGTTCGCGATTGAAAGCAGGTGTGGCTTTTACCCATTTTCCATTGATAAACAATTCGGTATAGCCATGAAAAGCAAAAACCTCGGATCGCAGTGCTTTGATAAGCCTGGGAGAACTCAGGTGATTTTTAACATCCGCAAATCCAAAGCGGGCGGGAATGCCCTGTGAGCGCGCAAAAGCGGCCAGCAGATTGGCCTTTTCCACACAAAACCCATAGCCCCTTTTAAATACAGTGCTGGCTTTCAATGCTTCTTCGCTCAGATCAATCTCATAGGGATTGTAGCGAATGGAATCTCTAACAAAATAATAGAGTGCTACGGCCTTGTCTTTATCATTATTGAGCCCGGCAACAATTTCTTCTGCTTTTTTTATAATTGCAGGATGATCGGAATCTACATATTTTGTAGGCTCCAGGTATTTTTTGTCAATCGGGCTTGTCTCATTCATTTTTCGCAGATTAAACTTCTGTGTTTAATTCTTCAAAATAACCGGTCTTGCGGTTTTTCATCACATTATTGGCTTTGAAATATTTGCCATTCATTGCAATATACACGCCATCGGGTAAGGTTTGCACAAATGCCAAAGCAGAGCCCAAATTGAAAAACCCATCGGAACTGCCAAAGGTGTAGGGAATCATTGCGCCTGTCAATACAATGGTTTTATTCATTTTATGTTTGGCGATTTCCAGTGCGGTTTTCACCATAGTATCTGTGCCGTGTGTGATAACAATTTTATCTGCCAAACATCTTTTGCAATTGGTTACAATCATTTCCCTGTCCTCATCCCGCATTTCGAGGCTATCGATCATCATCAAAGTACGAATACTAAGATTCTCCAAATCACTCCTGCCCAGCTTCAACATTTCCTGCAAATGGGTATCTTTAAAAAACAGGCGGCCATTGATCATATCATATTCTTTGTCGAATGTACCTCCTGTTACAAAAATCCTGATCTTCATATTCTCTTTTTAATCCCTCAATCCTTTTTTTCTGCTTCAGGTTTATAAATTTCTACTCTGCTGAGCGTATTGCCCGAAAAGAAAAGTCGCATTTCGGTATTTTGTTCAAAATAAGTCATAGAATTTCCATCTTGCAGTGGTGCCTGCCCACATTTTTCCTGTATAAGATTTCTATTGTCTGAAAATTTAATTCCAAAAGGCAAAGCCAATGGGAATTGCTTAAAAGTTTTACCAGTAAGCGGTTCTCTACTGCCCGAAGGGTGCATCACCAATTTTTCTATTGTTTTGTATTTGGACAATTGCATTTCAAGCCCACCGTCTAAATAAATTCTCCTGTTCTTTTTGGAATAATCGGGATTTCCAAAATGGGATAAAAGCGTTTTTACCTGGAAATTGTAAAGGTTTTTTCTGATCATCAAAAAATAATCCTCTCCCGAAAGGCCGGTTTTGGAAATCATCTCTGCATCTTCAGCAGCAGCCCTGCCTTTTTCCACAAAAATCATAGAAACCAAATTGACACGCCCCCGATTGTACATAATATTGATCTGCCAGGCATCGAGCTCATTCAAGGGAAATTCTTTTGTTAAGGTATAAGAACCGCCTTTGTCCCCTTCCTCCTCGTAGCCTTCTCCAAGCAATTTTTTGGCTTCAAAAATAGTACTGCTCAATTTAAGCCCTAATGGCAAATCGCCCTTGAAAGCAGACATATTCTGCATCAAAACATTTTTGTCATTGTAAATATCAATTCGTGTCAGTTTTGAGCCGGAAATAATAATCTGCGCCCCTTTGCTTTCGTGATCTTCCCCTATATAATTGTTCAACCGGCTGACCAAATCAGTATTTTGCCTTTGTCCCAGGGCTTTAATTAGATCTTCTCCCTGCACCGGAGATTGCGCAAATAGGTATGCGCCAGGTAACAGTAATAAAATTGAAAGCAAAACAATTCTGTACATATCAATCAATTAAATAGCATGAGTTTAATCTGCGAAGCTAAGGGTTTGTAGCAAAATAACTGCCTCAATTTTGTTGACCTTATTTTGCAACAAACCCTAAACAAGAATTTAAAGATGCGCTTTATAAACCTGAGTTCTATAATTATTTAAGAGCTCACCTGCCCGAATGTTTCATGCAGGCGGGGAAATTCATTAAAACGCAATAGGCAAGGCGCATTTGAGAAGGCCTATCGGGATAAACCAAACAAATGCAACGCAGCAAATTGTGTTTTATGGATTTCAAATGCCAGAAAACAGCAATCTTATTCCTGGAAATATCTTAAAATAGCCCGCTATTCCATCAATATTTCCAGTCGAATCTCACAATTTTCTGGCATTCTGAGCATTAAAGAATTTACGAACTAAGGTTATAACGTGTTTGGGGCAATATTAATTTTCTGTGAGAAAAAATTCATAAACCTGATAATTTCAGCATTCCTGATTAATTTAGAGTTTAATTTAATTGTAACATGAGTTTGATGATTACTATAATCCATTAAAATGGAATAGGCTTTAAATGTAGGGGCGCACGGCCGTGCGCCCCTACATTTAAAGCAAACATCACAATTTGCCCGGTTTCAAAAAAATGCTACATCTCGCAATGACAAGTTCAATCAATCTTCATTTATGCTGAAAATATTCTATCAAAAGCTTTTTGAAGAAAGAGACAGCAGCGGCATTATCCTCTGGCGAATATTGTTGGGTTTTTTGCTGGTAGCTGAAGCATGGGGGGCGATACTCACCAGCTGGATGACCGAAAAATTTGTAGAACCCAGCTTTCGATTTACATTTATTGGCTTTGAATTTTTGAGTATGCTATCAGGCCCAAAGATGTATGCCTACAATATTGTAATGGGCTTTTTCGGACTTTTCTTTATGCTGGGCTGGAAGTATCGTTTTTCAGCAATTGCCTATTTCATTATGTGGGCGGGAATCTATTTCGGCCAAAAATCAAGCTACAACAATCATTATTATTTGCTGCTGCTACTTGTTGGCATTATGATCTTTATTCCAGCAAATACTTATGCTTCTCTTGATGTGCGAAAAAATCCAGCATTGAAAAAGCTAAGCATTCCCTACTGGACTTATTTTGTGTTGCAGATGCAATTTGCCATTGTTTATTTTTCTGCCGTATTGGCCAAACTCCATCCCGACTGGCTTCAGGCTATGCCTCTAAAACTGTGGCTGTCCTACAAAAGCGACTACTGGTTGATAGGCCCCATTCTTCAACAGGAATGGATGCTCTGGTTGATGGCTTACGGGGGTATCTTTTACGATGCTACCATTATTCCGCTACTGCTTTTCAGAAAAACCCGTTATCTCGCCCTGGGACTTACGCTTGTTTTTCACCTGAGTAATTCTGCTATTTTCCAGATCGGGATTTTTCCTTTCATGGCTATTTCTGCTATTGTTTTATACTGGGATCCGACAGAAATCAAACGCATGTTCTTCAGGAAAAAAGAAAAATTCACTCCTTTACAAATGCCCCGGGAAATCACTTTTTCAAGAAAAGTTCTGTTGCTATGTATAGGGTTCTATTTGTGCGGGCAAATTTATTTGCCGCTGCGCCACCACTTCTACGAAGGGAATGTAAACTGGACAGAGGAAGGACACAGGCTCTCCTGGCATATGATGACACGCTCAAAATCAGGTAGCGGCTACTTTATTGTAGAAAATTTCAGAAACGGTAAAAAACAAAGGGTCAATACCCGTGAGCACTTAAAACCACACCAGGAAAGAGCTATGTTTAAAAGACCAGATATGATCTGGCAATTTTCACAATATCTGAAAGACTATTACAATGAAAAAGGTATGGACTCCATTGGTATTTATGCGCATACACGTATCAGCCTGAATGGCCGACCTGCACAGGCTATTGTTGACCCGAACTTTAATCTTTCAGAAGTTGAAAAATGGGAACGCTTCAAACACAAAGAATGGATTACTGAGTTGAAGGATTAGAAATATTGCCCGAAATATTTGTCCGAAAAAGTAAAAATAATATCGAGGTTGAAAAGCAAATAGAGCAATAGGAACAATATGCCGAAAAATTTGTGCGGCTTATTAAAATGGATAATCAGAAATGACAACACTGTAATTCCAATTAGAAAAGGCACTGCAGGATATAAAATATTTTCAGAAACCACTACCGGTCCCAGTAAAGTAGAAATGCCCGTAACACCAAGTATATTGAAAATACTTGACCCCAGCACATTACCAATGGCCAGTTCCATACTTCCTTTTTTAGCAGCTACAATACTTACAACCAATTCGGGCAATGAAGTACCCAGGGCTACCGCTGTAATTGCAATTATATCTTTACCTACACCCAATATATCTGATATTTTCACAACAGATTGTATGGTATAATCTGCACCAAAATAAATTCCTGCTCCAGAAGCGAAAAGAATAAGCAATGAATTGATCGGAAATGCCTCAGGTACAGTTTCTACATCATCTACAAGTTCCTGAGCTCTTGATTGCCATACTGAATAAAGCACATAAAGCACAAATCCAGCGAGCAAGACAAATGACTCATAAGCCGGGAGCAATGCATCTGAAATCAAATAAACAAGCAAAAAAGTAACTGCAAGCACTACCCAGTTGTCTGCTTTAAAAGACAAAAATTTAAGGCTGCCCTTCTCCTTTTTCATCAAGAGGATGACGCCAAAAATCAGGCAGGTATTGGCAATATTCGAACCGAGCACATTTCCCAGCACTATTTCCGATTCATTTTTCAATACAGATAGAGAGGAAGTAATCAATTCGGGCAAGGAAGTGCCGAATGCCAAAATCAAAGTGCCGATAACAACCGGTGATAGCTTTAGGTACAACCCAAATTTTTCGGCTGAATCGATAAAATAATCCGATGATTTGATAAGTAAGGCAAGTGCTGCAATAAAAATCACACTCCACAATAGTAGGTCCATAGTTTTATTCTAAATATGCTTTCTTAAATTTCTCCATCCGCCTTCTATTGGCTCCAAAATCTGAATAACCTACTCTTGAGGCCGAACGAAAATGCAACAGCTTATTTTCTGTATCAAAATAGAACTCAACATCATCTACAAAGCGAAGGATTGGTGTGGTGTATTCCGCATGAATGTACTCGCGATTTTGCAGTAAAATTTCCGTTCTTGGAGTTTCCATAATTATAGAAATCACTTTCAAACGTGCTTCCTGAAGATCATCAAATTGCAATGGTTCCATGTAGTGTTTTTCATCATCTTCGGACTCCATAGTAGAAACACAATTGGGAGAAGCAGGGCAATCTGACAATTTATCTTCAAACACGCCCAAACCTTCGGGAGCTGTAGCAGAACAAGAAAAAAGCAAGGGCAGGACACTAATCAGTATTAATATATATCTATTGCTCATTTTTAATTTTTCTCAAAATTAAAAAAACCCGCCTCAAAAAGAGACAGGTTTTTGTAATCATTATCGATTAATCTATTTATTGAACTGTGCAGTTTCAATAATCGTAGGTCTGTAACCTGATGACCACTGTAACATCACATCTCTAAACTATCTATTTTGCAGTTTCAAACTGATTAGAAGTGTTTTTAGTACCACCTGCCTTTAAAGCCTTATCTCCAGCAAAAAATTCTTTATGGTCATCACCTAAATCAGAACCAGCCATACGCTGATGTTTCACACAAGAAACGCCTTTGCGAATTTCTTGACGTTGAACACCACCTACGTAAGCCAACATACCATCTTCTCCAAAGTAACCTTGAGATAAATCGTTCATATGTAAAGCCGTAGTATGGTATGTTGGTAAAGTGATCAAGTGATGGAAAATACCTGATACTTTAGATGAATCTTCCTGGAATGTTTTGATCTTCTGGTCAGCTTCAATTGCCAATTCAGAATTATCGTATTTCGCATTCATCAGATCATTTGCATCATATTCAGACAAATCTTTTCCTGCGGCTTTCCAACGTCTGTAAGCCTGCTGACGGAAATTCAAGGTCCAGTTAAACGATGGAGAGTTGTTGTAAACTAATTTTGCATGAGGTGCTTGCTCTTTGATTCTGTTAACCATTGCTGCAATAGCTTCTACATCTGGAGTTGGGGTTTCAATCCATAGTAAATCTGCACCATGTTGTAAACTAGTTATACAGTCCAGTACCACTCTGTCAATGTTTGTTCCAGCTTTGAAACGGTATAAACCATTTGATAAACGAACAGGACGAACTAACTTTCCATTGCGTTTTAACAATACATCATTATCATTTACTTCATCAATGCTTACTTCTTCTGCATCAACGAAATCTAAATATTGAGAAGCTAAATCTCCTGGTTCCATTGACACAGGTAATTTTTGTGTTAAACTTGCTCCTTCAGAATCTGTGCGAGCCACAATGATTCCATCTTCTACACCTAATTCCAAAAATGCGTGACGGATTGCATTTAACTTGGCGATAAAGTCTTCGTGGGGAACGGTTACTTTACCATCTTGGTGACCACATTGCTTAGCATCAGACACCTGATTTTCAACTTGGATTGCACAAGCACCCGCTTCAATCATTTTCTTAGCAAGTAGGTATGTTGCTTCCTCGTTACCAAAACCAGCATCTATGTCAGCGATAATTGGCACTACATGTGTTTCAAAATTATCGATCAGATCTTGTACATCTTCACCTGCTGCTTTTCTACGGAACAGATCATTTAATTCTGTTGCGTCTGCTTGCTTTAAGAAATCATAGATTTCTGCAATCAAGTTAACCACAGTAGTTTTTTCGTGCATCGACTGATCGGGTAAAGGACCAAATTCAGAACGCAATGCTGCTACCATCCAACCAGACAGATAGATGTACCTTCCTTTAGTTGTTTTGTGGTGTTTTTTTACGGCAATCATTGTTTGTTGCGCCACAAACCCGTGCCAAGCACCCAATGATTGTGTGTATTTTGAATGGTCTGCATCATACGCGGCCATATCTTCACGCATAATTGCTGCAGTATATTTTGCAATTTCCAATCCCGTTTTAAAACGGTTTTGTGTGTACATGCGTGCTACGTATTCAGGGTTGATCTCTCTCCAAGCTTCCCCGTATTTTTCTTTTAGTTTTTGAACTGTTTCTAGAGCAGAAACATAACTAGATTGTGGATTTTTCATGTGTTAAATTTTATAGTTTATAGTCGATTAAGTCCTAAGCTGGAAGGGTTAATAATTCTTCATTTTTAATCAGCATGTCAAACAATTTTTTAGGGCATCAATGCGCTCTTGTTTTGTTGACATTCTTTTGATTTTATGAATTAATAATGATTGTTTATAATTCTTTTTATTGGATAAATTCGTAAGCCGACAAAGTCAAAAATTCCTCGAATTCATCTTGCATTACCAGTGCATCAAACAATTGTGTTGCTTTTTCAAACTTACCATTGTGAAAAGCGTCATCTCCCACATAGGCTTTGATTTTGGCCAATTCCTGTGGCAACAATTCTTTGTACAGCTCTTCGGTAACAGTTCTTCCATCGTCCAATTTAGCACCGTAATGCAGCCATTGCCAGACTTGAGTTCTTGATATTTCAGCAGTAGCAGCATCTTCCATCAAATGATAGATAGCAGCAGCACCATTGCCTCTCAACCAAGATTCAATGTACAATACTCCTACATTAATATTTTTTCTCAGGCCGGTTTCAGAGATTGTTCCTTCTGGAATTTCAATCAAATCCTTGGCTGAAACATTGACGTCTGCTCTTTTTTTATCTAATTGATTAGGATTAGGCATGTACTTGTCAAAAACATCCATTGCCACTTTTACCAGCCCAGGATGTGCTACCCAGGTACCATCATGTCCGTCTTTGGCTTCACGCTCTTTATCGGCCACTACTTTTTGAATGGCCTTGGCATTGGCTTCCTCATCGTTTTTAATAGGAATTTGGGCTGCCATTCCACCCATTGCGTGCACACCGCGCTTGTGGCAGGTTTGAATCACCAAAAGTGAATAGGCATGCATAAAAGGAACTGTCATGGTAATTTGATCGCGGTCAGGAGTCATGAATTCTTTGTGATTTCTGAATCGTTTGATATAGCTAAAAATATAATCCCATCTTCCGCAATTCAGTCCTGCTGAGTGTTCGCGCAGTTCGTAAAGTATTTCGTTAAGCTCATAAGAGGCCAAAATTGTTTCAATCAGCACTGTTGCTTTGATTGTTCCCTGTGGAATACCCAATTCATCTTGAGCCAGCACAAAAGCATCATTCCAAAGCCTGGCTTCCAAATGACTTTCCATTTTTGGCAAATAGAAGTAAGGGCCGCTTCCGTTTTTGATCAGTGTTTTTGCATTGTGGAAAAAATAAAGTCCAAAATCCAGAAGACCACCACTTACAGGTTCTCCGTCTATTAAAATATTTTTCTCGACCAAATGCCAACCCCTGGGACGTACCAGTAAAGTAGCTACTTTATCGTTCAGCTTATAGCTTTTGCCTTTGGTAGGATTTTCAAAAGTGATGGTTTTATTGATGGCGTCTCTCAGATTGATCTGCCCATTGATATTGTTGTTCCATGAAGGAGAGTTGGAATCTTCAAAATCTGCCATGAAAGTCTTGGCTCCGGAGTTTAAGGCATTGATCACCATTTTGCGATCAACAGGACCGGTAATCTCAACTCTCCGGTCTAAAAGGTCTTTAGGTTGTGGTGCGCAAGTCCATTCACTTTCTCTTATTTCTTTTGTTTCTGGCAGAAAATCAGGAAATTTACCATTGTCAATTTCTTTTTGCCGCTCTTGCCGCTTAGCAAGCAGTTCTTTCCTTCTCTTATTAAATTTTCGGTGCATTTTCGCCACCAGGCTCAATGCTTCAGGAGTTAAAATTTCAGCAAAGACATCGCTTACTGCGGCTTTAATTTCTACACCTTCTATTAATTGACTTGTTCCTGAACTAGTTGACATATCATGAGGATTTTGAGTGCTTAAAAGTTGTGCAAAGTTAGTGATTTAAGAGATTAAATTCAAAGCGAGAGAGCTATTGTAGCAAAACATCATTTATCTAAAGTCAACAAATGCTTTTCAAATTCTATTTGAAAATGCATTTTTATCATACTATCTTTAATTAATTCATATAAATGCGAATCAAGGGTTAAAAAATGAGAGAAACAAAAGCTGCTGCTAATTTTCCG